>JBEAQM010000028.1:0-7608 GCA_041163845.1 Pseudomonadota bacterium
ATTTGTTTTTGCTCCTATGATGGGAGAGATGTTGGCTGAGTGTATCACGCAGAGCAAAGAGGTGGATGAGAGGGTGAACCCAGACAGGCTTTTTTATAAGTGGTGCCGTAAGGAAGTAGGAAGTAGGAATTAGGAAGTGAGGTAGGCATTGCTTCACAATGCTTTTGTTTATTGAAATAGATACTAAATCCGTCATGCTGAACTTGATTCAGTATCACAATGACGTGACATTTAAGGTTTATATCATGAAATATAGTCACTAACCACTAATTTGGCATTTCGATAAAGAGAAAATGGGAATTTGTCAAAGCTCGGATCTGAAGGGTCGATTCATCTTTGATCTCCATCGCATCACCATGATCTAATGCTACATCATTGAGTGTCCCACTCCCTTCGATCTGTACAAAATATATTTGTCTATCTTCTTCAAGGGCAAACGTAACCTCTTTCATGGCATCTAGTTCACACACATAGATATTGACATCTTGATAGATGCCGATAGGGGCATCTCCTGTTTGTGAAGAGATGATATGGAGGAGTTGGTTTTTTCTTTGTTCTGGAGTGAATTTATGGGAACCATAAAGCCTTGTTAACCCTTTTTGAGGAGGCAAGATCCAAATTTGCAACAGTCTGAGGTCTTGGCTTTTATGCCTGTTGTGTTCACTATGTGAGATACCATCACCTGCACTGAGATACTGCACTTGACCTCGTGTGAGTGTTTCGCTGTTTCCCATAGAGTCTTTATGGGTAATCTCCCCATCGATGATGTACGAGATGATCTCCATGTTTTCATGAGGGTGGGTACTAAACCCACTCATGGGATGGATGATATCATCGTTTAACACCCGCAAGACCCCAAAATGTATATTGCTTGGGTTGTAATAGTTCGCAAAACTAAAATGAAATCGACTCTCTAGCCAACCAAGATTGGAGGTACCCATGTTTTCTTTGGGGCGTTTTTTAAGCATGATGCCACTTCTGCCACTGGGGTATTTGTGAGATAGGTGGAAAACCATCAAGTATCTCTTGGGGTTGAAACTTTGGTTTGTAGGCGAAGGCTTTGCACCCATCGACCCAATACCCTAGATAGATCCACGGAAGTTCTAAGATATGGGCAAGCTGAATTTGGTAGAGTAACGAATACGTCCCCAAAGAGAGTTCAGCATACTCTGGATCGTAATAAAAGTAGATTGAACTGATCCCGTCATCGAGTATATCGATGAGGTCGACACCGATGAGTTTATCTTCTTTGATATAGAGGACCTCTTTCCCAAAATCGTGCGCCCCATCGACGAAATTTTCGTGGTATTCGCGTTGGGAAATATTGCGGTGTTTCCATCCATCTTTATCTTGTTTGAAGGCATGGTATTTGTTGTAAAGGTCAAGATGGGCTTGGGTGAGGCTGGGTTTTTGTATGATGATCTTCGTATCTTGATTGCGTTTGATCGCTTTTTTTTGTGATTTGGTATAGTGGTAGTTTTGCACATCGATACGGATGTTTTTACATTCGTTGCATCCATTGCAGATGGGATGGAAGAAATATTTTCCAAAACGTCTCCACCCTCTGGTGATGACAGCGGTGGTAAATGCTTTGCTTGCATGAGAGACATACTTATAGCTCATCCGTACTTGACGCCCTGGTAGATAAGCACACTCATAATCAAGCATCGAAAAATCGGTCGAGGGGGGATTGAGGAGGTCATGTTGTTCATTCATAATGGCGATTATACTCAAAATATTGTAAAATTCATGAAAAAGGCAAAGTGTGTTTCTCTACCAACCTAGCGATGGTTACTGCTACAATAGTGACTCTATCTTCTTATACGATTTTATCTCCTCTTTTTCCCCAAAAGGTGCGCTGCTCGATGTGGGGTGTGGGGTGGGGATCCTTTCGCTATTGCTTACGCGTGATTTTAAGACCCAGACGACTATTATCGACAAACAAGAGAAGATGCTTGCCTATGCGACACATAATTTTGCGCTCAATGGACTGGGCGTACAAAGCCATCTTGGGGATTTTATCGAAGTAGCCATAGAAGAGAAATTTGATACTATCATCTCTAATCCCCCTTTTTATGACAGCAATGTACAGCAAAGTGAAAATACCCATCTCAACATCGCCCGTTATGCCCACCATCTTCCTCTAGAAAAGTTTATTGCGAAGGTAAAAAAACAACTCAAACCCAGAGGGTATTTCATCTTTTGTTATGATGCCAAACAGGTCGATGTGGTGATGTATTATTTGAGTATGTATGGGATTAAGGTGGAGACTATACAGTTTGTCCATTCTAAAGAGGAGAGAGATTCAAAGTTAGTGATGATCGCTGCACGCAATGGATCCAAATCGATGGTCAAGGTGTTGCCTCCATTGGTGGTGTTTGATGCCAATAACCTCTATACACCTCAGGCGCAACACGCATTTGACCGTGCAGGGACACATAGTATTAAGGGGGAAATTCATGCCATTATTGAGTGAAGCACACTATAACTATAAGTTTGATCCAAGCGCTTGCGAGGCGTGCGGAGGACATTGTTGTACTGGAGAGAGCGGATATATCTGGAGCAAATATGAGGAAATAGTCCAAATGGCAGCCTTCGTTAACCTTAGTGTAGAAGATTTCGCTACAATCTACCTGCGAAAGGTTAAGCACCGCTATTCTCTGGTAGAGAAGAAGCTTTCTGAAGAGAATTATGCTTGTATTTTTTTCGATGAGACGATGAAGCGGTGTTCGATCTATCCTGTACGACCATTGCAGTGTCGTACATTCCCTTTTTGGGAGCAGTTTAAAAATAATGAAGAAGAGGTACGCAAAGAGTGTCCTGGTATCGTCTAATTGTCACACTGATTTGGTTGGTCAGTGTAGGTGTCACTACAAGTAATGCCAAAAAAATCCTCAAACCCAACGAAGACCAACTCATCTTCAAAGCGTTGCTTTATGAAGAGTACCACGCGTACGAAAATAGCTATCAAGTCTACCGATCGTTGTATGAGAGTACGAAAGAAGAGGTGTATCTCTTTAGAGAAGTCACGTCGGCATTGATGTGTAATAACCATATTGTAGAGAGTATTTTACGTTTGAAAAAGTGGGAAAAAACAAACCCAAACAGGGTCGAAGCAAAACGTCTTTTGATCCCTCTTTATTTGACAAACAAAGAGATACAAAATGCCACCAAAGAGGCAGAGTGTTTGATCGAAAAATCCAAAGCACCAATCGATTTGGATTTGGCGGCTAAACCTTTTTTGTTTGGCGGGAATTTTAAACGTGCCCTTGAACTTTTAAGACAACTCTATCAAGCAGAGCCAAACGAAGAGGTATTGTTCAAAATAGCGCAGATTATGGATGAGTTTACCGGCGAACGCAAAAAAGCGATACAGCTTTTAGAGACCCACTCTCGGATGAATCATGCGAGTACTGAACTCTACACCATGCTTCTGATGCTTTACCAGAAAGAGCGAAATGTAGATGGGATTTTGCAGAGTTACAAAGCGCTTTATAAGCAGAAGAAAGATGAAGCCTATTTGACGAAAATCATCGATGTATTTATGTACAAAAAAGATTTGGATGGTGCGATCGCTTTTTTGGAAGAAGATCAAAGCAGAGATGATTTTTTGTATGATCTATATAAGGTGAAAAAAGATTTTGATAAAGCCCTTTTATTGCTTGATAAACTCTATGCACAAGATAAAAACGCAAAATGGCTTGCCGAAAAAGGGGTGTTGATATTTGAAAAAGCCAAAGATAAAAATGATAAAAAGATGATCCAAAGTGTGTTGGGGTATTTGCAAAAGTCTATTGCATTGGGGAATGATGACAGCATTTATCTTAACTATTATGGCTACACACTCATCGACAAAGAAGTGGATATCAAAAAAGGGATGAAAATAGTGCAGAATGCTTTACGCCAACAGCCTGAAAATATCTATTATTTAGACTCTTTGGCATGGGGATATTATAAACAACATCAGTGCGAAAAAGCGTATACGTTGATGAAACGAATTGTCGATGAAGATGGATTGAAAGAAAAAGAGATCGCCGATCATTGGGATGCGATACGCCAATGTAAATAAGTTCGGTTATAATACGCACAATACTTCAAAAAACGGATAGAGAAAATGGCGCAAATTTTAGATGAGATTATCAAACAAACCAAAGCAGATTTGGAAAAAAGAAGGGTAGAGTATCCAGAGGAGTGGTTGGGGCGTTCGCTCTCTTTTAATCCTTTTGTCCCTAAAGATGTCAAACATGCTTTACGGTCTACCCCACAAAACCCTTATCGTATCATCGCTGAAGTGAAAAAAGCCAGCCCTAGCAAAGGGATCATCCGTGAAGATTTCGAACCAGTCACCATCGCACAAGCATACGAAAAAGGGGGTGCTGATTCGCTCTCTATTTTGACAGAACCACACTTCTTTAAAGGGGATAAAGAGTATCTAGGGATGGTGCGTCGTTATGTCAATCTCCCTTTGCTTCGTAAAGATTTTATCGTGGATAAATATCAGATACTTGAAGCGCTTGCGTTTGGGGCAGATTATATCTTACTCATCGCCATGGCATTGAGTCGCAAAGAGTTAAAAGAGCTTTACGACTATGCGCGCCATTTAGGGCTTGATGTACTCGTAGAGGTACACAATAAAACCGATTTAGTCAAAGCGATCTTCGCAGGGGCTGAGATCATCGGGATTAACCACCGTAACCTTGAGAGTTTTGAAATGGATATGAGTCTGAGTGAAAAACTCATACCGCTTATCCCTAATGGGAAGATCATCGTAGCAGAATCGGGGATCAATGATCATGAAACAGTCGTCGAGCTCTCTAAAATCGGCGCAGATGCGTTTTTGGTGGGGGAACATTTTATGCGTCAAGATGACATCACCGCTGCACTCAAATCACTCAAATACGGAAAGTAAATTTTCATGATCGTGACCATAGAGAACAAACAGTTTGATACGGCGAAAATCACACAGCTTTATCCTGCTGCAGTGATCAAAACGGGCTATGAAGATGAAACGACTCAAGTGAGCCTTGAATGGCTAGAGATAGAAGCCAAAGGGAAAGTGGAAGTGGTAGGATTTGGTATTTTTGTCCATCTTGGGGAAGAGGAAAAAGAGGCTTTTATCTTCAATACAAGAGAAGAGATGGATGAAGCGATAGGGCGTATTGCAAAGCAATTGAATGCTTAGCAAAAGTGAGGAACTAGGAAGTAGGAATGAAAGTATGCATTTTTTCAAAATGCTCTTATTTATAGTACGTAGCACCTAACACTAATTTCCTTCGAAATTGAGTGAGGCTGAATTAATACAATAGCGTTGGTAGGTGGGTGCTGGTCCATCGGGAAAGACATGCCCTAGGTGTGAACCACAAGCCGCACATCGTACCTCTACCCGTACCATCCCAAAACTCTCATCGCGCACCTCTTGGATATCTTCTTCATGAATCGGCTGAAAATAACTTGGCCATCCCGTACCAGAATCGAATTTCGTTTCAGAAGTAAAAAGGGGTGTATCACAACATTTGCAGCTATAAATCCCCTCTGTTTTGTTGTCCCAAAATTCGTTTTGGAAGGGTGGTTCTGTCCCATGATTAAGACAGACATTATATTCTAGGGGGGAGAGTTCTTGTTGGAGTTTTTGTTTATCTAAAGTGATTTTATAAGACATCTGATTTCCTTGAAAAATTTCTCTCATCATAGCAGATTTTTGGTTAGATTTTTTTGGGATTTAAGTAAGATTATCTTATCATTAGGATAACTAAAATGGAGACATTATGACCACATTCCAACTCTTTCTTTTGCTCCTAGCAGGCGGTGTTTTTTACCTCTTTTTTAAGCAACTTTTTTCTGGTAACTATCCTAGAAGAGGGGTTGATTTCGAAGGGAAAGTAGCAGATGAACAGATAGGAACTATCAACCGACCTGAGGAAACTTTTTCTACACCAAAACAGCCATTGAGTCGGGTAGCACAATTACTCTCTATCGCAGATGAAGCGGTAGCCAATGATGATTTGGAAGAGGCAAAAAAAGCTTTGGGTTCTGCTTTGATTATCGAACCAAAAAATCCAGAAGTACTTCAAAAAATGGGATATGTCTTGATGCAAATGGAGCAATATCAAGAAGCCAAAGGGTATTTTGAAACGGTTGTGTCGTTGGATGAAAATGATGATATGGCACATGGTGCATTGGCAAATGTGCTCAATAAACTCGGCAAACAAAAAGAGGCACAAGAGCATCATAAAAAAGCCTTAGCACTCGATAATACCTATCCTGCGCACCATTTTAACTATGCCAATACCTTGTACGATCTTGGAAGACACTCAGAAGCACTCGTAGCATATCAAAAAGCGTTGGAGCTTGATCCATCACTTGAAGTAGCAAAGCAAATGATCACACAACTAGGGGGCGAACATGGAGCAAAATAGAGGGTGTTTTGTCGCGCAAGAAGCGACAGAAGAGATACTTTTACGTGTGACAAATGTATGTGCTGAGTGTTATGATGACCTCTTGCCAGGCAATATGATCTTTTACGATATGCAAAACTATCGCTATTTGTGTCAAACGTGTCAAGAAAATTTATGTGCACGGATGAATGAAAACTGCGAAATCGTAGAGGATGAAGCGGCTGCGCTTTTTTAAGCCTGGCGTTTGATCCTCACGGCAATCTTAAATCAATCTACTTACTATCTGCGATATAGGCAATTGCATTAAGATAGCTTTTGGCATTGAGTTTTGCCCCTTGATAAGCGATATCAAACGCGGTACCATGATCTACTGAAGTGCGCAAGATTGGTAGGTTGAGCGAGATATTGATCCCCTCGTCAAAATAGAGTGCTTTCAGCGGTGCAAGCCCTTGGTCGTGATACATTGCCACATAATGTGTATAGCGCTCGCGCACATGTGGGGTGAAAGCGATATCCGGAACCATCGGGGAAGTGAATATTTTTTTCCCTAATGTTTGATGTGCATGATCGATAGCTCTTTGGATGATCTGCTCTTCATCTCCTAAAACGCCCTCGTCTCCCGCATGGGGATTTAGCCCTAAGACAGCGACAGTTTGCATCGGTTTGGCGGTGTGATAAAAGTCAACTAAAAATCGTGTAAGGTCTTTTTCGTTGATCGCTTTGCTGACCTCTTTTAGGGGTATGTGTTCTGTAAAGAGGGCGACATACATTTGCGGACAGCCCAACATCATGATCGCGTGAGCTCCCAAAAAATCTCTCAGTGCATCGGTATGACCTTTATGGTTGACCCCTGCAAGCTCCCATGCTTTTTTATGAATAGGAAGGGTACAGATGGCATCGACATGTTTCTCTTTTGCGAGCCAGACTGCGTTTTCAAACGAGGCAAAAGCGTATGCGCCACTCTCTTTGGAAACTTTGCCAGCTTCGATCGTAAAATATGGCGCGATAGCCTCTAGGATATGAAATCCTTGCGGTATAGGAAGATCGAGTAAGTCGGCAGCTTGTTGGAGCATTGGTCTATCGATACAGTAGAGTGGCTCTACCATTTGGGTGATCGTATGGTGGTTTTCTAAAGCAAGTTGAATACCGATACCATTGAGGTCTCCGATAGAAATAGCGACACGTTTTTTAGCCATCAGCGGATCAACATCGC
>JBEAQM010000029.1:0-3008 GCA_041163845.1 Pseudomonadota bacterium
ACGCTACTGCCAACTTAGAAAAAAAGAGCACCTTTTATGGTGTACTCACCGCAAGTGCTTGCACACCATTAGAAAATGTATCGATCCTTTCAAAAGGCAAAGAGTTCATCTGGGGACCTCGAAAAGGGGCAATATTGACAAAATATAGCTTTCATGATGGCGGTTTTTTGTACCTTTTGAACTTACATGGGATTAATTTTCGAGAGAACAAACACTATTTTGAAGAGTTTACCCATATCAAGCAACAGATTCAAACAATCAAAGAACCAATAGTCATTGCAGGTGATTTTAACAGTTGGAACCACAAACGGATCACTTTTTTACACGCTCAAATGGAAGAACTTGGACTCAAAGCGGTCCCTTTTTCGGAGGTAAAATCGTTTATGAAGCACCATTTGGATTTTATTTTTTACAGAGGTCTTGATCTGTGTGAATACCACATCGAAAAAAGCCACAACCTCTCTGACCATCACCCACTCTATGCAAAATTTACGAAACAACGACTATAATACTTAGAAGATAAAAGGAGACAACGATGCCCAAGTCACACCGACTCATCTATCTATGTTATGGGATAATTTGGCTTTTATTGGCTATCAATCCACGCTATAGAGGGGATTGGTTACTGGAGAATTTATTGGTGTTTGTTTTTGTCCCTTTGATGATATGGATCGATTTTAAACACCGCTATACGACTTTGAGTCTCCTCCTCATCGCGATTTTCGCGGCACTTCATGCAGTGGGATCACACTATACCTATGCCCAGATGGAGCACTTCAATGTGATTACCAACTTTTTTCACTTTGAAAGAAATCATTTTGACCGTGTGGTTCATTTTCTTTTTGGATTGCTTACCTTTAGGATCCTTTTTGAGATGAGCACCTCTATCACCAAAAACACCAAAACCACCCTTTTGTACACCCTCATGCTCATTATCTCGATCTCTACGGTATATGAGATACTCGAATGGCTTGCTGCAGCGATCTTAAATCCAGAACTTGGATTGGCTTTTTTAGGGACCCAAGGGGATGTATGGGATGCGCAAAAAGATATTCTAGTGGCGATCATAGGGGGGATGATCAATATACTGTTTTATCGACACTACCAGCTTCTTTGGAACGAAAAAGAGGGGAAAAAATAACCCCTTTACCCCTCAAACTCTTTTGCCAGTCGTAAAAGATCGGCTCTGATGTGTGATTTCTCGAAAGCAACCTCTTGGATCTTTTTGTAGGTAAATCCACCATCGTTGTAACACACCACACTGTTCTGCTCCCCCTCAAGCAATCCATCGATCGCATAGGTCACAAAATCAAAAGCCATTAACCGATCATAGACTGTAGGGTTGCCTCCGCGCTGCATATGCCCTAGTACCATGATGCGTGATTCGATCCCCACTTCTTTTTCAAACCATTGTGAGATCTTTTGGGTCGTTTGCAACGCTTCAGAGACGACAGCGATAAAGTAATTTCTCCCCTCTTGCATCTCTTGGGTAAACCGTTTTTTATACCTGTTCAGATCATACGCTATCTCAGGGATGAGGCACATCTCTGCCCCTGAGGTGAGTGCCGAGACTAACGCAAGATACCCACACTCTCTCCCCATCGCTTCTATGACAAATGCGCGACTAAAAGAAGAAGCGGTATCGCGTATGGCGTCGATGGCATATTTGATCACATTAAGGGCAGTGTCGACTCCCAAACAATACTGTGTCCCCGCAATATCGTTATCGATCGTGGAAGGGATACCGCTAAAGCGTATCCCTTCACTCTCTTCACTTAGTAGTTTCATCCCCTTAAAAGAGCCATCGCCCCCCATCACCACTAAAGCCTCTATCCCATGAGAATGAAGATGCCCAATCGCTTGCTTTCGGTAAGAAGGTTCCAAAAAACGAGAAGAGCGAGAAGAGCGTATCTTCGTCCCACCGCGCGAAATAATACCAGCGACGTCGATATAACTCGCAGGATAAATCTTGTTATCGATCAACCCCTCATATCCATTTTCTATAAAATAAGGAACCATCCCTTTTTTGATGCTATATTCGACAAAACGTTTCAATCCTGCATTCATCCCAGAAACATCTCCACCCGAACAGAGTATGGCTATTTTTTTCATGTAAAAACCTCTTAAAAGACCGAAGCAAACATACCGTTCACATACCATCATTTTTCATTTTTATTTTTTGATTCTAGTAGTATACCATGAATCAAAATCCAAAGAGATTCAAGTATAATACCTGTAGAAGAGGTGGCAGATGAAACACAAACCAAACGATGAAAACCAACAAAAAAAACAGATCGAAGCGATTATGCATGACCCAAGCTATCAGCTTGCAGAAGAAGATAAAACATTTATTTACTCCAATGATGCACGAAGTATTCGACTCCAATTAGACTATTTAAAAGCTGAAATAAAGATGCAACAAGAAGGGATCGATCACACTGTTGTGGTTTTTGGGAGTGCCAGGATCGTTGAGTTTGAAACCGCGATGGAGCGTTTAGGTGCATGTGAGAAAGCGTTATCCCAAGACCCCCATTGTGAACGACTCCTCAATGACCTTAAAAAAGCCGAAAGCATGGTGAGAAAAAGTGTCTACTACGATGAAGCACGCAAATTGGGTCAACTCGTAGGCAGCAGTGGCAAAGGTGCCAAAGATTGTAAAGTCACCCTCATGACCGGAGGTGGACCAGGGATCATGGAGGCAGCCAACCGTGGGGCATTCGATGTGGGAGCCAAATCGATCGGGCTCAATATACAGCTCTCCCACGAACAATTCCCCAACCCCTATATCTCCCCTGATTTATGTTTTCAATTTCGTTATTTCGCCATACGTAAACTCCACTTCATGCAACGCGCCAAAGCACTGGTGGTTTTCCCTGGTGGATTTGGGACGATGGATGAACTCTTTGAAGTTTTAACCCTAATTCAAACCAAAAAAACACCAACCATTCCAGTTATCCTGGTGGGGAGATCGTATTGGGAGCGTTTGATCGATTTTGACTTTTTACAAG
>JBEAQM010000030.1:0-3062 GCA_041163845.1 Pseudomonadota bacterium
GGAGCGCAAATGAGCCCAACTGTTAAAAGATTGTCAGGAAAATAATAGTCCATTATGGTCAAAGATTTTCTTCTCTCTTATGCCAAGTTATTGGTCAAAAATCCTGAAGATGTCTCTATAAAAATAGAGGAACAAGATGAAGGATTGGATGAGATTACAATCTTCGCACATAGTGAAGATATTGGTAAGCTTATCGGTAAAGAGGGGAGAATGATTAATTCGATTAAAACAGTTATTTCCGGCTGTAAAGCAAAAGGCGGTAAAAACTACCGCGTCAATGTTAAACCTTCAGAGTAAAACTGATGTCACAAGAGCGTTCACTTATCGCACAAATAGGGCGTACAGTGGGACTTTGGGGTGACCTTAAATTTCATATCCATACCGATTTTCCAGAACAATTTAAAGTAGGCACAACGTATCGAAGTAACCGTGGACCATTAACCATAGCGGATATCAATCTTGCTAGAGGAACGATCCGTTTTAGTGGGTATGAGAGTATCGATAGTGCTAAACAATTGACCAATGTCAAACTTTTTGCTAACGAAGAAGAGACTAAAGCGAATATTACACTTAAAGAGGGTGAGTATTTTTGGTTTGATATTATTGGATGTAGTGTGAAGGAAGGTGATGAAATATTGGGAAAGATAGAAGAGATTCAACGGATGGCAGATACAGATTATCTTTCTATCTTAACCGAAAAACATCTTGTTGAAGCAGGATTGTCTAAACATTTTTTACTTCCATATATTGATCGTTATATTGTTAAAGTAGCGTTAGAAGAAAAAATACTTTATACTAAAGATGCCAAAGATATTCTAGAAGCGAGTTAAGCAATGAGGTTTAGCTTCGTAACACTTTTCCCAAATCTTATACAAGGGTATTTTTCTGATAGTATTTTAAAACGTGCAATTGATGACGGGAAGATTGCTGTCGATTTTTATAATCCACGAGATTTCACGACAGATAAACATCATCGTGTCGATGCTCCCATGATCGGCGGAGGTGCCGGTATGCTGATGACACCACAACCTCTGATCGATACACTCAGTGCGATACGTCAAGCTTCTTCTAGGGCACATATTGTATTTCTTTCTCCCGTAGGAAAACCATTTGTCCAAAACGATGCAAAACGCTTAGCCAAAAAATCCCATCTCATATTGGTAAGTGGACGTTATGAGGGGATAGATGAGCGTGTGATAGAAACACATGCCGATGAGATATTGTCGATAGGAGATTTCATTTTGACAGGCGGAGAGTTGCCTAGCATGGTTGTTTGCGATGCTGTGAGCCGTAATGTAAAGGGGGTTTTAGGCAATAGTGATTCATTGGATATAGAGAGTTTTGAATCTTCGCTTTTGGAAGCCCCCTCTTTTACCAAACCACAAACTTATGAAAATAAAGAAGTTGTTTCAGAATTTTTAAAGGGTAATCATAGTAAAATCACGGACTTAAAAAGAGGCCTAGCTTTGTGTAAAACAAAGTATTTTAGACCAGACTTATACAATAAAGGTATAGAAGATGAGAAATAAATATATTGAGAGTTTTGAACAAGCACAACTTGAAAACAAAAACATTCCTGAATTTAGAGCAGGGGATACAGTAAAAGTAGCTGTAAATATTAAAGAAGGTGAAAAGACAAGAGTACAGGTGTACGAAGGTCTTTGTATCGCTATTAGAGGACAAGGTACTGGTAGAACATTTAACGTAAGAAAAATGGGTGCAAACTCTGTAGGTGTTGAGAGAATTTTCCCTCTTTACTCTTCTTCAATTGAATCGATTGAAGTAGTAAGAAGAGGTAGAGTAAGAAGAGCGAAATTGTTTTATCTTAGAGATCTTAAAGGTAAAGCGGCGAGAATCAAAGAGCTTAGAAGAAAATAATTTTCATCTTTCTCTCTTCATCAAATGGGTCTCTTCCCATTTGAACCATTTCATTTTTTATCAAATTTAAATCAGTAATTTTTATTTTTTATGGCTTGTTGGGCTTCTCTATTGAGGGTTTTTTCTTTCAGATCAGCACGTTTGTCATGAAGTTTTTTCCCTTTTGCGATGGCGATGCTTACCTTAGCGATATTACGTTCATTGAAGTAGATCATTAGTGGAACGATCGTCAGCCCCTCTTTGTGTACTTTCACAAAAAGTTTTCCCAATTCTTTTTTATGAAGCAATAATTTTCGGGGGACACGTGTATCTGGAACGAAGTGTTTGTTTGTCGTTTCAAGATGGGCGATATGTGCATTCATGATATGCAATTCCCCTTTGATAAAACGACAAAAAGCGTCAGCAAGGTTCGCACGTTTGGCTCGAAGTGCTTTCACTTCAGCCCCAGCCAATACAATACCCGCTTCGAATTTTTCGAGTATTTCATAATCGTGTCTGGCTTTTTTGTTTTGTGCGACTATATTGATGGACAAAATCTTCCTTTTGATGATAATTTTTGCCATTATATCATATAATCACCTATGCAAAATATCGCCACACCGCTTAAAGTTCTCTACCAAGATGAATATCTGATTGCTGTATATAAACCTTCTGGATTATTGGTACACAAATCGATGCTGGACAAACATGAAACCCAGTTTGCACTTCAAATAGTACGTGATCAGTTAGGGCGATATGTGTATCCTGTCCATCGATTAGATAAGCCCACTTCAGGGATACTGTTATTTGCTTTAGATGAAGTGATTGCAAAAGAGATGGCACTTCTTTTTCGTAAGGGTGAAGTGCAAAAAACATATATTGCTATTGTGCGTGGGTATACCGAAGATCATGGTGTGATCGATACACCGCTTAAACAAATGCTTGACACAAAAGAGCAAAAACAAAAAGGGATGACGAAAGAAGATCAAGAGGCATATACGGCGTACGAACGTATTCAAACTGTGGAGTTACCATTTTCTGTAGGGCGATATGCGACGGCACGTTATTCACTGATTAAGCTTACCCCTAAAACAGGGAGAAAACATCAACTTAGACGGCATATGAAACATATTTTTCATCCGATTATAGGAGACACGAAACATGGAAGAGGGGAACATAATCAGTTTTTTCGTGAAACATTTGGA
>JBEAQM010000031.1:0-4932 GCA_041163845.1 Pseudomonadota bacterium
CATCGGAAAAATTACTCTCATATTTTCTTTCAAAATAGTAATTTTTTCCTTTTACATTTAACCATTCTGCATCAAAACTAAACGCTTGAACATTGGCTGTAAAATTTTTCTTTTTAAAAAGTGCTATCGCTTCACTGAGTGTTTCAACTGCGATAAAATCGACGCCAGATATATGGCTCAAATACGGAATAGATTCTTTGGGAACAATTGCCCGCTTAATCAACCCTTGCTCTTTTAATGAAAGGACAAGCGGAAAAAGCATCGAACTTGTTTTGACTTTGCCATCTAACCCTAGCTCGCCAAAAACAAATAGCCCCTCTTCTTCTACAACATTTTTATGCATCGCTATCAAAAGTGCCATGGGAAGGTCAAGATGGGTTCCAGATTTTTTAAGATCCGATGGGCTGAGATTGATTGTGATTTTAAGTGGAGGAAAAACGAAATTATTCGTAAGCAGTGCTGATTTGGTTCTCTCTTTTGCTTCTTGGATATCACTACTCGCCAAACCTACGACTGAAAACCCTGGCAGTCCTTTGGTGAAGGTCGCTTCGACTTCTATGACTTGTGCACTTGCTCCTTCCAACGTAGCACTGGTTAATCTGTTGACAATAGACTCTTTTTTTTCTTGCTCTTTTACGGATTGGTTTGTCTGTTTTGGTGGAGTACCACTATCTACAATTGCATTCATGCTCAAATGATGCGATAGATTCTCCTTGATATCGTAAAAATATGTCAAATTGTAATATAATATTGTCTCAATCGAATCAACCAAAGGAACACCATGAGCTATGTAGCCGAGATAATGAGCCGTGCGAAATCGACCAATTGTCAAACAGATTCAAACTTTTTTCAAGCATTAGAAGAGGTGCTGATATCCATTAGACCTCTTATCAAAAGTGAGCCAAAATATCTCAAACACAATATACTAAACCGAATTATCGTACCTAACAGAGAGATCCATTTCAAGATCGAATGGCTTGATGATACAAACCAAGTGCAAGTCAATCATGGCTACAGAATCCAATTTAACAATGCACTAGGTCCTTACAAAGGAGGGGTCCGTTTCCATCCTAGTGTCAATCCCGATATTTTGAAGTTTCTTGCATTTGAGCAAATCTTTAAAAATGCTATTACTGGACTCCATATTGGTGGGGCTAAAGGGGGTGCTGATTTCGATCCTAAAGGGAAAAGTGATAATGAAATCATGAAGTTCTGCCAGGCATTTATGTCTGCATTTTATAATAGCTTAGGTGCGGATATCGATGTACTTGGGGGAGATATTGGTGTGGGAGAGCGCGAAGTAGGCTACCTCTTTGGAGCATACAAACAACTCACCAACGCTTATGACAGCATCATCACTTCTAAACCACTCTCTTTAGGAGGAAGCTTAGGGCGAACCGAAGCAACAGGCTATGGGTTGATTTATTTTACTGAAACTTTTTTACAAGATAGAGGTGAGACGCTTAAAGGGAAAATATGTACCATCAGTGGGAGCGGTAACGTCGCAATCCATGCGATCGAAAAACTCTATGATATTGGAGCGATCCCTGTCACCTGTTCTGATTCTGCAGGGACCATACACGACCCAACTGGTATTGATTTGGCTCTTCTAAAACAAATCAAACTTGAAAACCGTGCTTCTCTTGCAACCTATGCCCAAGAGAAAAAGAGCGCTATGTATATCCCAAAAGAGGACTACCAAGGGGGGAGCCATGTTTGGGAGATCCCTTGCTATGCGGCATTTCCATGTGCGACACAAAATGAACTGGGTGAAGAGAGTGCGAAGAAACTTATTGCCAATGATGTCACAATCGTAGCCGAAGGAGCCAATATGCCTACGACACCTCAGGGAATCGACCTTTTTCAAGAACATCACATTCTTTTCGCTCCAGCCAAAGCAGCCAATGCTGGTGGTGTGGCTGTATCGGTACTAGAGATGAGCCAAAATAACACCCACGATTACTTATCATTTGAAACCGTCTACGGTCGTCTTCAGGAGATCATGGCAAATATCTATAAAGATATTAAAAACATATGTGATACTTATGATTTGGGGCTTGATTTGGCAGCTGGCGCAAATATATTAGGGGTTAAACGCGTTGCGAATGCAATGATCGCTCAAGGGGTTTAACGCGAGAGAGCGTTACTCTTTTTCCCGTTTTTTCCACTCTTTTTCAAATTTTTTACGTTTAACAAAAGAGAGTTTTTCGATAAATACTTTCCCATCGAGGTGATCCATCTCATGCTGAATCGCAATGGCGAGAAAATCATCGTCTTCTACAGTATGCTCAATCCCATGACGATCGAAATATTTTACCTTGATATGCTTGGCGCGCTCTACCTCTTCATACACGCCAGGAATAGAGAGGCACCCCTCTTGAAATTTCTCTTCGCCCTCTTTGGCGACAATCACAGGATTGATCATCTCTAAGGTATTTTCTTTAGGTTGGTCATCGAGTCCTTCGGCTTCTTCCAAAGGGATATTGATAATAAGCGCCCTAAGATCAACCCCCACTTGAATGGCCGCAAGCCCCACCCCATTTTTAGCACGCATTGTGTCATACATATCATCAAGAAGTTCGTGCAACTGGCTATCAAAAGAAGATATCTCTCTTGAAATAAGCTTTAACCTTCTATCGGGATAGATAACAACTTCTCTAACCATACGAAACCTTTAACGGCTAAAACTCTTCGTGAGCACTTTATCGATAAGCCCATACTCCATCGCTTCTTTTGCTGACATGAAATAATCTCTTTCCGTATCTTTTTCAATACGTTTTGCCGTTTTGCCTGTCTGCTCTGCTAAAATCTCATTCAATGTGTCTTTGAGTCTTTGTATCTCTTGCGCTTGGATCTGAATATCTGTAGACTGCCCCTGTGCTCCACCCGAAGGCTGGTGGATCATAATGCGTGAATTTGGCAAGGCATAACGCTTCCCTTTTGTCCCAGAAGAGAGCAAAAAAGCTCCCATAGAGGCTGCTTGCCCGATACAAATCGTCACAATATCTGGCTTGATGTAATTCATCGTATCATACATCGAAAGCCCTGAGGTGATCACTCCTCCTGGAGAGTTGATATAAAAATAGATATCTTTGTCTGGATCTTGCGCCTCAAGAAAAAGCAACTGCGCCACAATCGAAGAAGCGACATGATCATTCACCTCACCACTTAACATAATAATACGATCTTTCAGCAAACGTGAATAGATATCGTACGATCTTTCACCTCTACCTGTTTGCTCTACCACATATGGAATATAACTCATCATTTCCCTTTTATACTATATAGTTCAATAGATCTCTATCGATTCAACTTTATACTATTTAAGACAAACAACAACCGAAGTTGTTATTTGTCTAAGCCTAACATTTTTCCAAAGAGTTTATCTTCGATCATCCCCATCTTCACTGCTGGAAGAAGGTTGTTTTCTTGATAATACTTGATCACATCTTGTGGATTCTGTCCACTCATCATCGCTTCATAATAGATCGCTTGGGTTACCTCCTGGTCGCTTACAGAAACTTCTTCTTTTTTCGCCAATGCATCTACGATAAATGTCGCTTTTACGCTTGCAACAGCATCTGCTCTCATCTCTTCACGTAAAGTATCGACTTTTTTAGGATTGTCTTTATAGCTCTTGAGCTCTTCTTCGCTCATCTCTCTTGCTTTTGCATTCACCTTCGCATCGATCTCTTGCTCCACAATATTGTTTGGCAATGCAAAATCAAATTTTTCGACCAAAGCTTCTACCAATTTTGGCTTCAAGTCTTCATTGTAAAGTTTTGAAATCTCTGTCGCTTCTATCTGATTTTTGACTCTTTCTGTCAATGTTTCGAGGGTTGCATTCTCTTCACCACGAAGCAATTTTGCTGCCAATTCATCGTTAAGCTCGACTGGTGTTTGCTCTTGAATCTCATGAAGTTTTACTTTAAACTCTGTCTCTTTTCCTGCAAGGTTTGCCGCTTGATACTCTTTTGGGAATGTCACTTTGATCGTTTTCTCTTCTTCATACTTCATCCCAATCACTTGATCTTCAAAACCAGGGATGAATTGTCCAGAACCGATTTTGAGGCTGAATTTTTCTGCTTTCCCACCATCGAATGGAACACCATCCAAAAACCCTTCAAAATCGATAATAGCCATATCACCATTTTTGACCATACGCTTTTTAGCGATGGCTTTGTATTCGGCTTGTCCTGATGCGATCTCATTGAGTTTTTCATCGATCGCTTTTTTGGTCGCTTTTGGTGTTTTGAAGCTTGGGACAACATCCATATGCCCCTCTACGCTAAAGGTTGGTCTTGTAGAAATTTCGATCTCTACTTCAATACCTTCTTCTTTTTTCTCATATTTTTTAAATGTCGGTTGCCCCAAGATATCTGCTGGGTTTAATTTGGCTTGTTTTGCCCCTTCATTAATAAAGTTCTGCACTGCATCACCCTCTGCATCATGTGCAAGCTTGTCTCCATGAAGTTTTTTTACCACATGGGCAGGTACTTTACCTTTTCTAAACCCATCAACTTTGATCTCTTTGCCCGCTTTGGCAGCCATTTTGTTAATACTCTCTTCTAAAGCACCATTCTCTATGGTCCCTTTGATGATTACATTCGCATCATCTACTTTTTTTACAGTAACTTTCACTACAATCCTTTTTTGTATAGTTCCGTGATTTTAACAAAATAATGATAAAAGAGCCATAAGAGCTTAAAAGAGAGCGCTTTCAAGCTTGACTTTTCTATCATTTTGATACACTTTTGAATGCAAAATACCCTAACCAAAACCCATCAAAAGATACAAAAGTGGTACCGCCAATATGGACGCCTTGACCTCCCTTGGCGCAATACGGATGAACCGTACTATATCTACCTCTCTGAGGTGATGCTACAGCAAACACAAGTCAAAACCGTGCTTGAAAAATACTATATTCCTTTT
>JBEAQM010000032.1:0-7148 GCA_041163845.1 Pseudomonadota bacterium
TTTACTCTGGATATAAAATCTTTGCTTCATATCAAACGATAAGCTGTGTGCATGGAGCATAACCCTTTGTGCACCTGTTTTTTCAAGACGTTCTTGGGGGCTTAATCTATCTTCTAAATAAGCGGTTGCAGTATCAAATGTAGTACCATATAGGGGATCCCCTAAAATAGGATGTTTCACGTGAAACAAATGGATTCTTATTTGATGGGTTCTGCCCGTATGTGGATAGCAAGCAAGGAGAGTGGCATCTAAATTTTCATCATATTCAAGCGGCATAAAATCGGTGTGTGAAGCTTTCCAATCAATAGCGATAAAAACTTTATGTTTGGTATTGGTATAGTTGTTATTTATTTTGATAGGTTCATGGGAAGAGAAAGGCTTTTCTACTTTGCCATCGACCCAAGCAAGGTATGATTTTTGGATGGTTCTATTTTCAAATGATCCTTTGAGATAGGCTTCAGATAGTTTATGTTTGCTTGCCATAAGTAAGCCAGAAGTCTCTAAATCGATACGATGCACAGCATTGGCTTTATCTCCAGCGACATGACGTATTTCATCGAGTAAAGAGTAGGGTGTTTGCATGGTTTTTGGGTGGACAAGTGTTCCAGAATCTTTTTCAAATATCATAAAGTCTTTGTTGTGAAAAAGAGGCGTATTTCCTTTTGAAGAAGGTTTAAAATGGACGATTTCTATTTCTCCCTCGATAGTGTCTCCAGAATGCTCCAAAGAGCTTCCATCGATCAATAATCGCCCTTTTGAGATCAGACGTTGTGCCTCACCTTGGGTAAAATGAAATGTGTGCATGAGGTATAAAAAAGCAGGCATTTTGCTCGCAACAATAAATTTTTCTTTGACAAATGGCATAGCTGTTTCACCTTGTTATAACTGCGATTAGGGTAAAATTGTATCGAATTTTTGTAGAGATAAAGGTATAGAATGGTTGAAAGATATGCACGCGAAGAGATGACAAGCAAGTGGACACAACACGCCAGATATGCAGCTTGGCTTGAGGTGGAAAAAGCAGCCGTAAAAGCATGGAACAAGTTAGGACTTATCCCAGATGAGGATTGTGAAAAGATAGTTAAAAATGCGACATTCTCGGTAGAGAGAATCGAAGAGATTGAAGCAGTGACAAAACATGACTTAATCGCGTTTAATACAAGTGTTGCAGAATCTTTGGGTGAAGAATCCAGATGGTTCCATTATGGATTGACCTCTTCGGATGCAGTCGATACAGGGGTTGCGCTTCAAATGAGAGATTCTTTAAAGATCATTATCGAAGACGTAAAGATGTTGATGGTATCTATCAAAAAACGCGCCGAAGAACATAAGTTTACTTTAATGGTAGGACGTAGTCATGGCATCCATGGTGAACCGATCACTTTTGGACTTACATTGGCTGTATGGTATGATGAAGTAGCACGCCATTTAAAAAATCTCGAAGAGACCATGGAAGTGATTTCGGTAGGACAAATCAGTGGCGCTATGGGAAATTTTGCGCATGCTCCATTGGAGCTTGAAGAGTTAGCGATGGCAGAACTAGGATTGAAGCCTGAGCCATGCTCGAATCAAGTGGTACACAGAGATAGATATGCAAGATTAGCCACTGCATTGGCACTATTGGCTTCATCCGTCGAAAAGTTTGCTGTGCAAGTAAGACATTTGCAACGAACAGAAGTCTATGAAGCAGAAGAGTATTTTGCCAAAGGGCAAAAAGGATCTTCTGCGATGCCACACAAAAGAAATCCTATTTTAACGGAGAATATTACAGGGCTTTGTCGTATGATTAGAGCTTATGTGATCCCTGCTATGGAGAATGTGGCATTATGGCATGAAAGAGATATCTCCCACTCCTCTACAGAGCGTTTTTGGTTACCAGATGCATTTATCACAACAGATTTTATGTTACACAGGATGAACAGTGTGATTGCCAACCTTACAGTGATGCCTGAAAATATGATGAAGAATCTTAATCTAACAGGAGGACTGGTCTTTTCGCAAAGGGTCCTTTTGGAGCTTCCAAAAGCGGGCGTAAGTAGAGAAGATGCTTATAGAATCGTCCAAAGAAATGCAATGAAGGTTTGGGAAGAGATACAGCAAGGAAAGCCTACGACAAACGCTAATGGTGAATCTCTATATCTTGGGCATTTACTTGGAGATGAGGAGCTTAGAGCAAAACTCTCTGAATCACAAATACGAGAGTGTTTTAATTATGATTATTATACAAAAAATGTAGATGCTATTTTCAAAAGAGTTTTCGGATAAAATACTAAATCATTACCTCATTTTGTTGCACAAAAAATAAATTTTCTTTTCTTTTTTGTGTAATTTTTTTCTTTGTTTCCCAGTGGCAGGGGCTTCCATAATTTATCACAAAATCTTATAAAAGTAATCTCAAAAAATGATACTTTTTTTCAAAAAATTCCAAGGATAAATTGAGTAAAATCGGATTTATTTACCGCACTAAAAAAGTGCGTTTTTATCTGTAGGAGTTTAGAAAAATGATTAGAGTTGTAAAGCGAAATGGGAGAGTAGAAACACTTGATGTATCAAAGATACAAAAGTACACTTCTGCCGCAGTTGAAGGGCTTGTTCGTGTAAGCCAAAGTGAACTTGAAGTAGATGCTAAACTCCAATTTCGTGACATGATTACCTCTAAAGAGATCCAAAAGACACTCATTAAAACAGCCGTAGATAAGATAGACATTGACAGACCTGATTGGACGTTTGTCGCTGCGCGTTTGTTCCTTTATGATATCTACCACAAGGTGACAGGGTTTACTGGGTATAACCACTTGAAAGACTATTTCGCAAAAGGGGAGAAAGAGGGGCGTATTGTTCTGGGCTTGAAAGAGAAGTATGATCTTGATGATTTAAATGCGTATATCAAGCCAGATAGAGATTTACAGTTTACCTATCTTGGAATTCGTACATTGTATGATAGATATTTACTTAAAGATCGTGAGGGAGATCCTATCGAATTGCCACAGCAGCTCTTTATGGGGGTGGCAATGTTTTTGGCTCAAAATGAGTTTGATTGTCAAACGTGGGCAAAAAAGTTTTATGATATTTTGAGTAAATTTGAAGTGATGGCGGCGACACCGACACTCTCAAACGCAAGAACACCAAGACACCAATTGAGCTCTTGTTATATTGGATCAACACCTGACAATATCGAAGGGATTTTCGATGGTTATAAAGAGATGGCATTGTTGTCTAAGTTTGGTGGTGGTATCGGTTGGGATTGGTCATTGGTGCGAGGTATGGGATCTTTTATCGATGGACATAAGCATGCAGCGGGAGGAATCGTTCCTTTCCTTAAGATCGCAAATGATGTGGCTATAGCCGTGGACCAACTTGGAACGCGTAAAGGGGCAATAGCGGTATATGTAGAACCATGGCATGTTGACATTCGTGATTTTCTTGATTTGAAAAAGAATTCGGGAGAGGAGCGTCGTAGAGCGCATGACCTCTTCCCTGCCATATGGTTAAATGACCTCTTTATGCAAAGGGTCGAAACAGATGAAATGTGGACACTTTTTGATCCGTTTGAAGTTCCTGAATTGACAACGTTATATGGGGAAGCATTCGAAAAACGTTATTTAGAGTTAGAAAACTCTGAAGATAAAATTACAAGAGAACGAATCTCAGCTAAAAATCTTTGGAAAGAGATGTTACGGTCTTACTTTGAAACAGGCAATCCGTTTCTTACATTTAAAGACACAGCAAATAAGGCAAACCCAAATAAACACGTAGGTGTCATCAGAAGCACAAACCTTTGTACAGAAATTTTCCAAAACACAGGACCAAATACTTACAAAACACGTTTTACGTTTGAAGATGGGACGACAGAGTCTTATGACGAAAATGAAATGTTGACAGTAGATAACGGGATGACAAAACCAGCCAAAAAGGTGACCGCACTTGATAGTCTTAATGGTAAGCAAATTTGGATTGTCGATAAAGAGATGACAGATGGCGATACAGCGGTATGTAACCTCGCTTCTGTGAACTTAGCAAAGATTCACACCAAAGAAGATATGGAGCGCGTCATTCCTACAGCGATTCGTATGCTTGACAATGTAATTGATCTCAATTTTTACCCTTTAGCAAAAGTGAAAAAAACGAATGAAAAATCAAGATCGATTGGTCTTGGTGTCATGGGTGAAGCACAGATGCTCGCAGAAAATAAAATAGAGTGGGGAAGCCATGATCACTTCACTAAAGTGGATGAAGTGATGGAATCGTTCTCCTATTATGCGATCGAAGCTTCGAGCAATCTTGCATTGGAAAAAGGGGCATACCCAACATTTGAAGGGTCTGACTGGTCTAAAGGAATTTTCCCTATCGATAAGGCAAATGAAAATGCTTGTAAATTGGTCGATAGAGGGGGGCTTTTTGGATATACACATGATTGGCAAGCGTTGAAGCAAAAAGTAAAAACAGATGGTATGAGAAATGGATATTTGATGGCAGTTGCGCCAACGAGCTCTATCTCTATCTTGACAGGAACTACCCAGGCAATAGAGCCAGTCTATAAACGTAAGTGGTTCGAAGAAAACCTTTCTGGATTGATACCGGTGGTCGTGCCAAATCTTTCTGCCGATACATGGCAGTACTATACGCCTGCGTACGACTTAGATCAAAATCTTTTAATTAAGGCAGGTGCAATTAGACAAAAATGGTTAGACCAAGGGCAAAGTTTGAATATTTTTATCACACTTGATAAAGCAAGTGGAAAGTACCTCAATGAGATTTACATGAATGCATGGAAGTTTGGATTGAAATCGACTTATTATTTAAGATCGCAATCTCCAGAATCTTCCAATGATGTTGAAGATCGAAGCCAAGAGTGTGTAGGCTGCCAGTAAAAATTTCAATATAAGTAAAAATCTTCATAAAATGGCTTAGGATAAAAAATAAGCCATTTTACCCATTTTGTCAACTTGACCTATTCAAAAAATAAAAAAGAGGCTTATTTTTACCTTTTTTTGAAGTAGCACTATCTCTTTAGTAATTATTTTATGATTCTCCCCAGCCATGCATCCGTTTAGAGATGAGTATATCATATCCTTCGATCCAATCATCTAGGATATTGGAAGCAACATAACCTTTTTTTTCTAAAAGAGGGAGCCAATTTTTTTGTGCCTCTTGCTCTTTTTGGGGTATCACTAAAATAATGTTGCCAGCGGTTTTAATGATTGGATAACATTTACTAAGAAAATCTTCCCTTTCTTCAGTCGAGATGTGTGATGTGACAAAAACGTAATCATACTCTTTGCCTTGAATAAAATATTTTGGACGTCCCAATGAGAAGTTAATTAGATGGACAGAAGTGGAAGCATTGTATTCATTTTTAACTTGTTCATAAAACTCTGGCGTTGTAGCATTGAGTTGGTAGTCATATTGTTTATCCGCAGCAAACTCAACCAATCTATCATTGAATTCTTTTTTCCCATCGCTAAAATGTACAATACGGGTAGACGGTCGATCTGCTACCAAAGAAAGAAGCGATTTTAGATCATTTTTTAGGGGTGAATTCATGGGTTAATTGTATCTAAAAAATCAGGCAAAATGTGTATAATATTTGAAAAACATAGAGATCAATTGATAAGGCAAAAAGATGGAACGAAAGAGAATATACAACCCAAATTCAAAAGAAAAAACAAGCGAAAGAAGAATATTTGGTGGGGATCCAACGGGTATTTTTGAGCTTAATGATATCAAGTATCAGTGGGCGTATAACCTTTGGGAGATGATGCTGAACAACACATGGTTTCCTAAAGAAGTGGATATGACAAGAGACGTGAATGATTATAAGCATCTAACGGATGCAGAAAAGTCAGCTTACGATAAAGTCTTGGCGCAACTTATCTTTATGGATTCACTGCAAACAAACAATATTATCGATAACATCAACCCATTTATTACCGCACCAGAAGTCAATTTGATCCTAGTAAGACAATCTTTTGAAGAGGCATTACACTCACAAAGTTATGCGGTAATGGTAGATAGTATTTCGACAAATTCCAATGAGATTTATGAACTTTGGCGAAAAGACATGATGCTAAAAAGCAAAAATGATGCGATCGCAAAAGTGTATGAAGAACTTACGCTCAATCCAACCGATAGTAATATTCTCAAAGCAATGTTTGCAAATCAGATCTTAGAAGGGATCTATTTTTATAGTGGGTTTGCGTATCTTTATACGTTGGCGCGTTCAGATAAGATGTTGGGGACTGCTCAAATGATCCGCTTTATTCAAAGAGATGAAGTGACACACTTGACACTTTTCCAAAATATGATTAATTCGACAAAAAAAGAGAGACCAGAACTCTTTACTAAAGCGTTAATTGATGAGGTGTATGAGATGTTTAGATCAGCAGTGAAGCTGGAAACACAATGGGGTGCCTATATTACCCAAGGGCAGATTCTGGGGCTCACGGATGATATTATTGCACAATATATCCAACATCTTGCAGATAAAAGGTTGCATGCCGTAGGGCTTCAACCACTTTATAATGTGGAAAATCCGATTAAGTGGGTTGACAATTTCTCTAAATTTAACGACCAAAAGACTAACTTCTTTGAGGGGAATGTAACAAACTACTCTAAGGGAAGTTTGGATTTAGATGATTTTTAGATCGAACCATGGTAAATCTTCCTCATAAAATCGAAGTTGTAGTCTTACAGCTTCCTTCTCATAAACGGTATCAAGAGAACTTTGATACACTTCTTTACCACTTAAGAGAGCATCAAGACAAACATATCGTCGTGGCACCAGAAGTCTTTTTGACGGGATTTGACTATGAACATATGGATACTGCCGCAAAGTTTTCAGCCAATGCGCTCAAAATGCTCAAAAAAGAGGTGAACGAACAGATAGTCATCTTTACCCTGATTGTCAAAGTAGGTGACACTTTTGTCAATCAGGCTGTGGTGATCCATCAGCATAAAGTGATGCATAAGCAAGAGAAAGTCAAGCTTTTTAGGCTAGGAGATGAAGATCTTTATTTTCAACCAGGGAAAAAGAAGAAAGTCAAGCTATTTGAGATAGGGGGTGTCAAGTACGCACTTCTTATTTGTTTTGAATTACGATTTAAAGAGTTGTGGAGACAGGTAGAGGGTGCAGATGTAGTGATCATCCC
>JBEAQM010000033.1:0-2524 GCA_041163845.1 Pseudomonadota bacterium
AACCGTCGACCTCTTCACCCGTCTCCTCATTTTGTACCATCTCTTTCACGGTGTGACTGATCTCTCCTGTGATCGTTTTGGTTTGAGAAGTTTTAAAACTATCCAAATAAGATTTCACTTCAGCTGGGAGCTTTTCTTTATCTGCAAAAAGATCTAATACCAAATAAAGTGCTGCTTCCTCATATCCTGGCTTATGGACAAAGCTCTCTATATTTTTTCCAAAACCAGCTACCAATGTATCTGCAATAGGGTGAAAATAAATTCCTGCCCCTTTATTAAGCTTTTGGACATTGTTAAATGCATATTTCATCGCTGGAGAATCGTGTCTGAGTGCGGTCCCTACAGAGATTACAAAATCACTTTTTTTCATGATCGCATCTGTATCGGTAGAATAAAGTGCATTTCCAGAAGCCTCTGCATAATGCGCAAGGAATTTTTGGAATGCTCTTACTTCAGGGTTATACAATTTGATACCCATATTCTCTTTGAGCGTTTGGAGCATCAAAGCTTCTTCGTTTGTAATCATCGCATTGAATCGAATCGTTTGTGCTTTTTTGAATGCTTCGATCGCTTTATCAAAAGCGCCACTATCTTTCACCACATCTTTGTTTTCAAAGTCATATGCAAATCTTGCCGAACCATCTAATGAGACATAATTCCATTCATTGGTCACACGGTAAATTTTTTCTGTTCTATCTTCGATCGATGTAGGTTTGACCTCGTAATAGATCTGCGCGCCATCACTTGAGTGCGCAGCAACTGCTGGAACCCTTTTAAGATCCCATGCATTTGAACTATACACAAAATCACGACTTGATAATGCCCCTACTGGACATACCGCAATACATTCACCACAGTCTGAACAATTGGTGAACGCTGTACCATTACTCGGTGCAATGACAGATTTTTGAAGTTTATTCCACATGGCATAGGCATCTTTTGGCATCGTCTCTTTATAGGCTTTGTCAAGTTCTGCACCACCCCTTGGAACAGTCGTAATCGCCGCATCTCCAACCATATCTTTACACACTGTAGTACAACGCTCACATACGATACAAAGTCCTGCATCGTAATGAAGTACTGAACTCCAATTGGTTGTTTCTCTTTTGGTATCTGGAATCATATAAGATTGTGAATCAACGGCTAATTCAAGTGTATAGTTTTGTAGTTCACACTCGCCACTCTTATCACACACACCACATTGTAGCGGGTGGTTCACATCATACACTTCCATGATCGCTCTACGCTCTTCAAGAATATTTGGTGTATTGACAGTGATCTCCATATCCTCTTTAACTTTTGCATTACATGCATAGACTTGTTTTCCATCTGCCTCTACAAGACAAATACGACATGCGAGTGTTGGTGAACATCGCGTAAGGTAGCATATTGCTGGGATAAAGACACCGTTTGCACGTGCAGCATTGAGGATATATTCACCCTCTTTTGCTTTGTACTCCACTCCATCAATCTTAATGCTAATCATATTATCTACTGTTTGTACTTCACTCATATTAGCTTCCTATTCTCGTAAAATCTAACTGACAAAATCTATAAGAGGATACCAAAGCACTACTTAATCCCATATCATAGGTTGGGTTTAGTGCAATGGTTCCTTTCATAGATGTATCAATCTTAAACACACGGGTAAACACTACACCATCTATCGTGAATGATATACGTTCTGAATCGTGTAATTTAGCAGCCGTTGCAAACTGTTGTGAGCCGCGTAAAAATGGCTCTTGTTCTAATGGTTTACAAAGGTTTGTAAATGGGGAAAATTGCTCAGCAATGTTGCAATTATAAATCACTGCCCCATCAAAATTATTAAACGCTTCTATCTCCTCTAAAGTGTCATCTATGACAACCTCTTTTCGCTCCAATAAATACCCTCTATGCTCTTTGCCTGTAATATCAAAATAGTCAGGTAAAGTATCAAATCCTTGGGATTTAAATCCTTTTTCTACTGGTAATGCTTCAGTGTACTCAATGGTATAATCAGCTTCGAACCCTAACGCATTGGCGAGATCATTGAGCACATATCCACCATAAGCAAGTGCAACATTCATAGGGACCACGCGCTTATCTACAGTGGTCACCGTCCCCTCTTGTTGGTTCATCGCAGGCATATCAAGATCACCATCTCCTAACGCAGAAAGTGTAAAGTGACCTTTAACATTGTACCCTAGCGTTTTTCCTTCCACTGCATCATCAAGATCACAAATTAAAGCAACCCCCAAGGCATTGCTTGATGGTGGGACACATACGACATTAAACGCTGCATATTTCTCCAACAACGCAAGTAGCTTTGCGATCTGTTGGGCTCGTGGATGGGCATACAAATCGGCACCAACCACCAAAGAAAATCGTGATTTTTTCAATAAAGATTTTCTGAGCATTTCTAGCTCTTCTTCCCCTACATTCGTCTCAGCACTAATATTGCCGATATCAAGATCATTTAAAAAGGCACGCATTGCTTCTGGTAGTTCTACCTCTTTGAGCAATGTATCAATTAAAAGTGCTG
>JBEAQM010000034.1:0-3592 GCA_041163845.1 Pseudomonadota bacterium
TTGCTCTCTTCCTCTTCATAAAGGGCGACGATCGTTTCTTTGAGACTCTCTACTCCTAGCTTTTGGGCTGCTGAGGTTTTCACACATGGCACCCCCAAGATCGCTGAAAGCTGTTTTTCATCGATGAAAATACCCTCTTTTTTTGCTTCGTCATCCATATTAAGTGCAACAATGATTTTTTTACCTGTCTCTAGCAATTGTGTGGTAAAGAGCAAATTGCGTTGCAAGTTCGTAGAATCAACCACATTGACAATAATGTCATATTCATCACTCTGAAGAAAGCTTTTGGTCACCTTCTCTTCAATCGTATATTCAGTTAACGAATAAGCGCCTGGCAAATCAATAATATGCACTTCATACTCTGTACAACTTTTTTCATCACACAGGGTAAATGCAATTTCTGTTTTATCTACTGTAACCCCGGCAAAATTCCCCACCTTGAGGGTGGCATTGGATATGGCATTAATGAGTGAACTTTTCCCTACATTGGGTTGCCCCGCCAATGCAATCGTAATTTTTTTCACACTGCTTCCTTTTGAAGATGATAACTATTATCATTTTTTAAACTAGCGAAGTATAATCAACCTTTTCTTAAAAAAAAGTTGACTGACTTCACCCGCTTAAAATTTAAGCCCCTTTAAAAGACTCCCAACCTGCCCACCTAACGCTTTGTCAAGTTTTTGCTGTAGCTTCTCATCTAATTTATCTTTCAAAAGCGCTGACGTGTCAAGTGTGACTTGAGGATCGTTTGGGCTGCCGGTGATTTTACCGTTGACTGTATATTTTTCATAAACAAATTTAAACTGTGCATTGTTTGTTTGATTTACTTTATCAAGCTTACCGTCAGTGATATCAATACTACTTCTTGTCCCCTTCGCATGAAGTTCATAGGTGGTCACATTGTTTTTCATCTGGGCATGAAGTGTCGTTGAAGAGAAAATAACCCTTGAAGGATCTTTCCCTATCGCTGCTGTGACTAACTGTGTCCATTGGGTTGACTTCACTTGAAATCCGTCGATCGTAAGATCCGCCGTGCCCGATTTTTGCTTGAGGTTGTATTGTGTTTCCCCTGAGGCTTCTCCTAAAAAAAGTGGTTTCTGTCCGAGTAGTCCCATAATGTTTTCGACTGGGACCTTAGTGAGTGTCGCATGGGCATCCTCACCAGAGAGTAGTGCTACTATCGACCCACCAAGCGTAGTGGTTTTCCCTGTGGCATTGAACACTTTCTCTTTTTGTTCTATAGTCCCCTTAAGCACCAGTGGTCCATAGAGTTTTTGTTTGATTATTTTTTGTATCTTTTCTAGATGAGGAATGGTGACCAGATACTCCCCCTGAAACGTTTTATCGTCAATATCAACGCTCAAAGGATCGAGTGTGACATCTGCCAATGGACTGCGAAGAGAGACCTTAGCCTCTCCTTTTCCTTGATTTAAAATACCCGAAGCATCAAAAGCGATATTCATCGCAAGCGGTTCTGCGATCTCCTTTTGCATCACCGATGGTTCAGTCACAAGATGATCCCCTTTGGCTGTAAAATTTCCCTTGAGGGCATCGGTGTTTGTCAATACCACTTGAGTGTCAACTTTCCCCTTGACATACACCGGTACACCCGCCAAGGCGAGTAACCTTTCTATATCAACTTTGGATGCATTGATCTGAATCCCTTGTGGGCTATAGGAAAATGTCAGCGCATCTCCAAACCCTTTTGCCTCTGCTGAAAGTGTCACCTCATCGCCAAAATTAAATACCCCATCAATGGCTACAGGGATTGGTTGAGATCGTTTCTGTGGCAACAATGTATTGATATCATTGACAGAAAGACTATACGTTGAAGTGCGTTGCAAAAGATTATGCTCGGTTACTAGGTGAACTTTAGCCTCTTGATCGATAGTAAAATCGACCAATGCATGATTCAACCCTACAGAAAAAGTGTCAACCTCTATCGGCTTGCCTATTTTTTCTTCTAATTTTTCTTTCACATATGGCTTTACAAGAGTATTCCCCACTGAAGTAAATGCTAAAAAAACAACTCCTAATACAAGAAGCAACGCAAACAAGACGATCCAAAGTAATTTTTTAATTAATGTATTCATCCTTTCATTATACTAAAAATAACTATAACAGTGATAAAATATTACTATGTATTTTACGTTTGGTTCCCCTTATTTATGGTCTTTGTTACTACTGTTACCTTGTTTCATTTGGTGCAAGAGCAAACAAGATCCCTATTATTTTTCTAAAATCAGTTGGCTCAAAAGAGAAATGCCTTTGACAAACTGGGAACTTTGGCTCAAATTACTTATTTTTAGCCTCATGGTTTTTGCCCTCACTAAGCCATTTATCTATGATGCCAATGCCAATAAGCATCGTAAAGGGCGCGACCTTGTTTTAGCGATTGATGCTAGCGGTTCGATGTCCCAAAGTGGATTTGAGTCTAAAAACAGAATGAAAACCAAATATGAAATCACCACCGAACTCTCTGCTGACTTCATCGCAAAACGTTTTGATGACAATATGGGGATAGTGGTGTTTGGCACATTTGCTTATACCGCTTCACCACTCACCTATGATCTTGAATCTCTCTCTTATCTCCTTTCACTCACCAATGTAGGTTTAGCAGGCGAAAGCACCGCCATAGGTGAAGCGATCATGCAGGCGATTCGGACGCTATCGTATGGTGAAGCGAAACAAAAAGTGATCATTTTACTCACAGATGGTTACCACAATGCAGGTAAAACAGCGCCCAAAACTGCTGTAGAAAAAGCAAAATCTTTGGGGATCAAAATTTATACTATCGGGATAGGAAAACATTCTGATTACGATGTTGCTTTGCTTGAGATGATATCCAAAGAGACAGGGGCAAAAAACTATGCTGCATCTTGCGCAAAAGAACTTTCAGATATTTACAAACAGATCAATGCGCTAGAACCTAGCCCTATTCGAAGTGAAAACTACCTCCAACAACAACTGCTAGTGCTTTATCCATTGGTGTTCGCATTTGGGTTGTTACTCTTTTGGGTACTTTTAGGGTATAGGGGAAAATCATGACATTTCTTTACCCTCTGTTTTTGTGGCTCATTATTCCGTTGGGGTTGCTATGGTGGCAACGCCCAAGAAAGATTCTCACCCTTGTGCATCTATGGATCTTGCTGCTGCTACTGCTCTCTTTGGCAAGACCGGTGATCGAAGAAGCTTTAGAGAAAACCGATATTGAGGGGAAAGAGTTGATTATTGCATTGGATGTATCTTATTCGATGCAAGCGACTGATATTGCTCCCACCCGCTATGATTTTGCCAAACAAACCATCACCACGCTTCTCAACGAAAATCCTGGTGACAACATTATGCTAGTCGCATTTACTACCAATCCATTGCTTCTCTCTCCTCCTACCACCGACCATGGACTGATCAAAATAGCGTTAGAGAGTCTTAATCCAAACTATATCCTCACAAAAGGAACTTCACTTCAACACCTTTTTCAAAAACTCTCTTTGATCTCAAAAGGGGATAAAAACCTTCTTTTAATCACAGATGGAGGAGAAGAATCTGATCTTGCAGGACTTACCCAGCTTGCTCAAAAAGCACACATAAA
>JBEAQM010000035.1:0-5458 GCA_041163845.1 Pseudomonadota bacterium
GAACATACCATAGGGTTAGCAAAGCTTGCTAAGGGTAGAGGGAAGAGAGTCTTTTTGCATTTGATCACGGATGGAAGAGATGTGAGTCCTATCTCTGCCAAATCGTATGTGGCACAAGTCGAAGCGATTTGCGACGATCAAATTTCTATCGCGACGATGGGCGGGCGATTTTATACGATGGATAGAGACAACCGTTGGGAAAGGGTAGAAAAAGGGTATCGTGCGATCGCAGAAGCGACGCCATCGACACCACTCACCCCTGAAAAATATATCGATGCGAGTTATGACAAAAAAGAAACCGATGAATTTATCGTACCTGTAGCATTTGGTGGATATGAAGGGCTTAAAGAGGGGGATGTGGTATTGATGACGAACTTCCGTTCTGATAGAGCACGAGAAATTACCACTGCGTTAGGTGAAGAAAATTTTGATGCATTTGTGACAAGTAAGATACCATTACATATAGCGACTATGACAAAATATGATGCCACATTTGATTACCCGATTTTATTTCCTAAACAGACACCCCAGCATACATTGGCTGAAGTCGTTAGTGATGCAGGGCTCAGACAACTTCATACTGCGGAGACAGAAAAATATGCCCACGTAACGTTCTTTCTCAATGGTGGGGTAGAAGAGCCAGTGATCGGTGAAAGTCGTGTATTAATTCCAAGCCCAGACGTCAAAACATACGACATGCAACCGCAGATGTCTGCTCCACAAGTGGGGGAAGCTGTTCTTGCTGCGATAGAGGAAGCTTACGATTTGATCGTCGTGAATTTTGCTAATGGCGATATGGTGGGGCATACAGGAAATTATGAGGCAGCATGTCAAGCGGTAAATGCAGTCGATACACAGCTAGGGCGCATCTTAGACAAAGCCAAGGCAAATGGGTATGCAGTCGTATTGACCTCTGATCATGGAAATTGTGAAGAGATGAAAGATGCACAGGGACATGTGCTGACCAATCATACAGTGGGAGAGGTATGGTGCTTTGTGATTGCTGAGGGTGTAGAGAAGCTTAAAGAGGGATGTGGACTCAATAATGTCGCCCCAACGGTACTCAAACTTATGGGGCTTCAAATACCTCAAGAGATGGATGCACCACTCATATAGAGATGCCTAAGTAATATTAGAGTATGATTTAAAATTAAACAGTTAGTTTGCAAGGAAAAAAATGAACAGAGCATTGACAAAATCGGTTGCCATTTTGTTTGCAGAGATTATTAAGATGGATCATAGAGACGTAGAGAAGTCGGTTCCTCTTTTTTGTCAAGTGATGGGAGAAGACTTTAATGCCTCTTCGGATGAAGTCAAAGATCTTTTGTATAAACTCATGGATGAAACGTATGATCTTGATGCCCATATAGAGATGATTAACAAAGGGTTGTGTGAAGACAAGCTTTCAAAGTATCATTTGTTAGAGCAGCTCAATCATATTATTTATTCGGGGGAAATTTCACCGCAGGATTATGCGTATTTCGAGAAGATCAAAAACAAACTTTTTGTATGTTAAAACAGTGAATTTATTAAGGAGAAAAAATGGTATTTACAGGTAAAAACGTACTTGTCACAGGGGCAAGTAGAGGGATTGGTGCTGAGATCGCAAAGTCGTTGGCTGGATTTGGACTTAAAGTATGGATCAACTACCGTTCAGGTGAGGCAGAAGCCAATAGCGTGAAAGCAGCTATCGAAGCAGCAGGCGGGAGTGCCGCAGTCATTGGATTTGATGTGAGTGATGAAGAGGCATTTGTCGAAGCGGTTAAAAATATCGTCGAAACAGATGGTGAGTTGGCGTATCTTGTCAACAATGCAGGGATCACAAAAGATAAACTCGCGATGCGTATGAAAACAGAAGAGTTTATGGATGTGATCAATGCCAACCTCAAATCGACATTTATCGGATGCCGTGAAGCCTTAAAAGTGATGGGGAAAAGCCGTTTTGGTTCGGTAGTAAACATCGCTTCTATCGTCGGTGAAACAGGTAATGCAGGACAGACAAACTACACAGCGAGCAAAGGTGGAACGATCGCGATGACCAAAAGTTTTGCGATGGAAGCAGCACCAAGAAATATCCGTTACAATACGATCACACCAGGGTTCATCGCTACAGAGATGACCGATGTGCTTAAAGACGAAGTCAAAGATGCGTTTATCTCCAAAATACCACTAGGGCGTTTTGGTGAACCAAAAGAAGTGGCTGAAGCAGTTGCATTTTTGCTCTCTGACCATGCTTCGTATATTACAGGAGAGACCCTCAAAGTAAATGGTGGGATGTTTATGTAATGACTTGTTACTACTTTTTTAGAAAAAGTAGTGCAAAAAGCGTCATCTTTTCGAATCGCTTCGCCTTCAAAGGCGTTCGGATGACAAATTTTTATAAAATTAACGAAACATTTTTTTCGCTAAATACCACCCTAAAAGTACAGCGAGGGTGATGACAACGCCTACCATCATGGCATCGCTATATTTGACCAATGTCTCCTCAAAATGCCTAATTAAATAAAGCCAGAGTGTAATTGCTAGCAGTGTACTTGACAGTACGGTGGTGAGTGTGACACGATGGTGAAGACCGATGAGATATCCCACAAAACTTCCTACGACAGGTCCTGTCATCGCAAAAGGTGTCAACACAAATAAAACAAGTCCAATGATCCCATATTTTTGGATGAGTGGTTGGTATTTTATAGCGCTTTGTTTGGATTTTTCCAGATAGTGTTGTATCGGGGTGTATGATAGGGTATCAAGCTTCTTCCAGCTCAAGACAAAAAGGGGATAGAGGATAATCACCATGATTGACTCGATAAAAAAGTTAAAAGCGATGAGCGTTAAGGTATCCATTTGTGCAGCAACACCCAAAGAAAGTCCAGCCATCCGTCCAAATACCACATTTGTAATCGTGATTCCTAGAAGGGTTTTGAGCTGTCCAGGCGAAAGCAACAGCGTGAAAAGCAATACTATAAAATAACTCCCTAACAGTACCCAACCAAGAAACAAAATCTTATTTTCTGGGTGTTTGTTTGGGGGAAAAATATGTCGTTTCAAACCGTTTACCTTGTGATTTTCAAATGATAAATTATATCATGATAATGGTAGTTGCGATATAATAAAATGAAAATAGACCCTATGGCGAAACTTTCAATTTAATATGAGGAAGTAGATTGGCAAAGATACTTATACTTGAAGATGATAAACTGTTTAATGATACGCTTGTAGATTTTTTAGAAGAAGAGGGGCATGATATTCAAAGTGTTTTAGACCCCTATAGTGCGTTAGATATCACGTTTGAGAAAAAATTTGACCTTTATATTTTTGATGTCAATTTGCCGTATGAAAGTGGGTTTGAATTGTTAGAAAAATTTCGTCAAAGTGGCGATGAAACCCCTTGTATTTTTATCACCTCCAGAGAAGATAAACTCTCTCTCAAAGAGGGATTTGAAAAAGGTGGTGATGACTATATGACTAAACCTGTGGACCTTGAAGAGCTCTCTATGCGTATTCAAGCGATTTTGCGCCGGCAGGTGAGAAAGCAGATCATTACCATAGGGAAATATCAGTTCGATATCGTGACAAAAACGCTTTATCACGCAGGGCAAGTGTTGGAGTTGAGTATGAAAAGCAGAGAATTGCTTTTCATTTTATTGGAAGGGCAGGGGAATGTAGTCCCTTTAGATCAGATAAAAGAGCGTCTTTGGAGTGCGGCAGAAGAGGTAAGTGAGGGGGCATTGCGTGTATACATCACACAGCTTAAAAAGTATTTTCCTACACAGATACAAAACTTGCGTGGGGTTGGGTATCAGTTGTATATACAAGGGGACGACAAATAGATGCTAGGGCGTAAAAAAGAGATATTTATTGCTGCAGTGATTTATTTTGTAACGATGTTTACGTTGTTGATGACTGTGTACCGTTTTTTGGAGACATGGCATTTGAGTGATTTTAACTTTTTTGTCGCGGGGATATTGGTTTTTATTGTAGCGATAGGGTGGGGGTATCTGCTTTCGATTTTGTTGATCGCGCCTAAAAAAAAGATGGAAGATAGGTTGACGGCTTTAACGAATGATATTATCCATGAGCTGAACATCCCCCTTTCTACGATCACAGCAAATACAGCGATGCTGAAAAAAGGGATCAGTGATGAAAAATCGCTCAAGCGGATAGGACGGATAGAGGATGCAAGTGTACGGTTGAAAAAACTCTATGATGAACTCGTCTATACGATACGTAAAGAGATGCATCCTATCGAAAAAGAGCGTTTTGATCTCAAAACATTGGTGGAGAAAAGAGTGGAAGTGTTTCGAGAGCAAAAACGAAATCCTATAGAATTGGCCATCGACCCTTATATGATAGAGGTAGATAAAATAGGGTTTGAGCAGGTGATTGACAATGTCATCATGAATGCGATGAAATATTCTGATAAAGCATCACCTATCAAGATAGTCTTAGAGAATGATCTCTTAAGTATCGAAGATAGCGGTGTAGGGATGAGTGAGACTGAACTCTTGCGTGTGCATGAACGCTACTATCAAGCAGATGATCAGACAGATGGGAAAGGGATCGGATTGGCATTGGTCAAAGCGTATTGTGATGAAGCCGATATAGAGATACAGATCAAATCTCAATCAGAGGTGGGAACGAAAGTGAGTTTCTATCTTGCGAAAGTACATTTGGATCAAAAAATATAATTTTTCATTTTTTTGGTCACTTAACACTTAATTAACACTACTATGCGATACTTCTTGGGTCGAAATAACTTAAAGAGTGGAAGTGATCCTTTCAGCTACTCCTACCCTCCTTGTAGCTTGGGATTGCGTCTGGTCTTTTTAATATATCCTTAACCTTTTTCCGTCATAATACATTCCAAAAAAGAGACATTGATGTTAAAGTACCGTTCTTTCGTATCTTATTTTAGCACCTTATTACTCTATATATTGATGATCAGCCTTTATTTTTCTCTCCAACATCGCTATGTGAGCTCTCAAGAATCTGATGCCATACAAATGCAACTTTGTGTCTCTTCTTTTCATGCAGAAGAGACACTCCCTACCCAAGAAGAAACCGTTCAAGAAGAACCAGCACCAAAGCAACAAAAGGAAGAACCCTCTGTAGCAGAAGAAAAAAAAGCAGAAGAACAAAAAGAACAAATCAACCCAGAGCCCATCAAAGAAGAAAAGGCGGTCATTAAACCTAAGCGCCAAAATCCTAAGCCAAAAGTGAAAGTGACGACACCTAAAAAAGTGGCTCAAAAAAGTACGATAGCGCAAGTATCTTCCAAAGGAGCAAGGAGTAGTGCATCGCAAAGAGATGCATTTTTGGCACAGGTCAGAGAAAAGATAAACCGCCATAAGTCTTACCCACGCATCGCCCAAAGAAGAGGAATACAAGGGTCTGTTAAGGTAAGGTTTACGATCTTGAGAGATGGAAATGTAGCCGATATCTCTGTCGATGGAACGCGCAT
>JBEAQM010000036.1:0-6150 GCA_041163845.1 Pseudomonadota bacterium
TACTATCGGTAGCGTCGCACAAAGACAAATGGGAGGGGCAAGTGCCAAACGTGCTTGCTACGCCCAAGACTACACAGGGCTTAAAATTCTTCATACCCTTTATGACAACTGCCTGAAAGAAAATATCCCATTTCTTAACGACCATTTTCTTCTCAACCTCATCACCCAAGAGGGTACAGTCAAAGGGGCGACCTTTCTGGATATTCGATCTGGTGAAGTCGTACAGATCGATGCCAAATCAGTCATCCTCGCCACAGGTGGATTGGGAGCACTCTATCACAACCATACCACCAATGCCTACGGTGCAACCGGAGATGGTATCGCTGCGGTGCTTCGTGCTGGTGGCGCGGTGAGCGATATGGAATTTATCCAGTTCCACCCAACTGCCCTTAAAAGCTCATCGATCCTTATCTCAGAAGCTGCAAGGGGAGAAGGGGGATATCTGGTCAATTCCAAAGGGGAGCGTTTTGTCGATGAGCTTAAACCACGCGATATCGTCGCGCGGGCCATTTTCGAACAGCTGATACAAGGGGAGGAAGTATTTCTTGATATCCGTCATTTAGGAGAGGAGCGGCTCATGGAGCTTCTCCCGCAAGAGATCGCACTTTGTAGATTGCACGAAGGTGTCGATCCTCTCCATGCCCTTATCCCTATCAAACCGGTCGCCCACTATACCATGGGGGGTATCGATGTCGATGATGTGCTCGAAGTGAATGGTATCAAAGGGTGCTTTGCGGTGGGAGAATGCGCCTGCGCGAAAGTACATGGAGCGAACCGCCTTGGGGGGAATTCATTGTTGGAGATCGTCACTTTTGGGAAATTTGCTGGTGAAAATGCAACCAAACATGCCCTGTTTGCAAGTGCAAAACCCTCTAGTGATGCACAGCGACTTCATGACATACAAGAGATAGAAAAAATCTTCGCACGCCCTCATCAAGTCAATTTTTATGAAAAAAGAGAAGCGCTCGGAAAACTAATGTATGAAAAAGTGGGTATCATCAGAGAGAATCAGCAGCTGCATGAAGCCCTTGAAGAGGTCATTGCGATGCAAGTAGCTCTGGGGACAATGGGTATTGAGGACCAATCCAAAGAAAACAACCAAAACCTAGTAGAATATTTAGAGTTTACCAATGCACTCCTTCTTACCCCTACCATTATCTCTTCTGCCATAGCACGAGATGAAAGTCGTGGGGCACATTTTAAAAAAGGGTTTGAGTCTAAAGACGATGCAAGATTCAAAAAACATATTGTGCTTCAGTGGAAAAAAGAAGAGGTATAAGATGCAAATAACGATTTTACGAAGCGAAACACAGACCCACCAAACCTACACGATTCCCAATGAAGAGATGACCTTACTCAAAGCACTCACACATATCAAAGCAACCCAAGATGGGACACTCACCTTCGGCGCTGGATGCCGTGCAAGCGTATGCGGTACTTGTGCTGTTCGGGTCAATGGACGAGAAGAGCTCGCTTGTGCTTACAAAGTACAAGCAGAGGATAAGATCGAACCTCTACAATACCACCCTATACTGCGAGACTTGAAAGTCGATAAACAACCTGCCCAAAAAACACTGCAAAACACAATGGCATGGCTACACCAATTCCAAGAAGCTTCGCTAGAGCAACATGATGAGAAAAAAAGCGAAACACAAACCGATTGTATCTTATGTGACAGTTGCTACTCAGCTTGTCCTGTACTGGCTGTGAACCCCGATTTTTTGGGTCCATTTGCACTCACCCGTGTGTATCGTTATACGATAGACAAACGAGAAAAACAGACCAAAAGCAGTATTGATGCAATACAACAAAATGGGGTATGGGATTGTACATTGTGTGGGGCATGCACCATGGTATGTCCTAAAGGGATAGATCCAAAAATGGATATCACGATGCTACGAAGCATTGCCATCCAACAAGGTCACAGCGATCCGACCTTTGCAACACAAAGTTTCGGAACACCAGACTTTGGTGGGGGATTTGGGTTTGATCCTAATGGTGGGTTTTAGGTTTAACCCCTTACCCTATTTTGTGCCGCGATTGAGAAAAAGTGTCCCCAAGGTATGCTCACCTTCGAGTAAGAATGACTTCGCAGCACTTAAATCAAAGCCATTGCACAAAAACATTTTTTTGCCACGGTGCATCAAAAAATCTGCTGCCCTTAATTTAGTAACAATCCCCCCTGTTGCAAATTGAGTGTTTGGGGTATAGCTATCAGTCAGTGCACTTTGGGAAAGTTCTCTAATCTCTTTAAACAACGTCGCATCTTTGTGTTCATTTGGATTCTTATCGTAGTAACCGTCAATATCACTTAAAATAACCAACAAGTCTGAATTTGTTGCGTATGCGACATTTGCGGACAACTGATCATTATCACCAAACAACTCTTCGGGTGTCGCCGTAATATCGTTTTCATTTACAATTGGAACAATATCATTCACAAGAAGTGCATCAATAATATCTTGAAACATTTGAGTTCTTTTGCGTGAATCAAAGTCATCTTCTGTCAATAATATCTGTGCCGTATCGATATTGAATATATCAAACTTTCTTTTATAGCTCGACATCAAAATAGGCTGCCCAGCAGCTGCTAGGGTTTTTTTACCTATTTGTTTGCTTTTATCAAGCTTTAAGGCAGAATATCCAGCAGCAACAGCACCAGAAGTAACCAATATCACTTCATACGTTTTTTTTAATCTAGCGATCAATTCAACCAAATTAAGCATCCGTTTCTTTGCAATATTATTTTTCTCTGTAAGTACAGCTGTTCCAACTTTAATGACAATACGTTTCATGCTTCATTATTTCCTCTATCACTTTATTTTCTAAAAGAGCCCGAATATAGCATAATAGACTGAAACTAGTCATTTTATATCATTTATAGAGCCTGAATAAAGATCTCTCAGCCGAATGAAAACGGTGATCATTTAGATCTATGGAAAAAGATTGGCTGCATTATTTTGGATAGAAAGATAAGCAAGTGAACCAATAACGGTTTAGAGATTGAAAAAGAGGTATTAAACCTCTCTAGGATCGACGATTTTGCCTGCGATCGCAGAAGCTGCTGCCACAGCAGAATTGGCAAGGTAAATCTCCGATGTTCTTGCCCCCATACGTCCTACGAAGTTACGGTTGGTCGTCGCCACGCAGCGCTCACCATCCCCTAAGATACCCATATACCCACCAAGACATGCACCACATGTTGGATTCGAGACGACTGCCCCCGCCTCAATAAGAATATCGATCAGCCCCTCATGTTGTGCTTGAAGCAAAATCTTTTGGGTCCCTGGTGTGACTATCATACGGGTATGTCTAGCGACACGTTTCCCTTTCATGATCTGGGCAGCCACCCTAAGGTCTTCGATACGCCCGTTCGTACACGAACCGATCATTACTTGATCGATCTTCAAGTCATCCGCCACCGCTGTCTCTACTGGCTTCCCATTTTCTGGGAGGAAAGGATAGGCTACTACTGGCGAAAGTGCCGCTGTGTCGATAGTCAATGTTTGACAATAGATCGCATCAGCATCAGAGACATGAATCTTTGGCTCTGCTCTTAAACCACCATTCTCTTTCGCTCTCTCCTCTAAGTACTTTTTTGTCACTTCATCGACAGCGAAGATCCCATTTTTGGCACCCGCTTCGATGACCATATTGGCGATAGAAAAACGATCTGCCATACTAAGATACTCGATCGCTTCTCCTGTAAACTCGATCGCCTTATAAAGCGCTCCATCCACACCGATCATACGGATAAGTTCCAAAATAATATCTTTTCCATAGATATGCTTTCCTGGTTTACCAACAAGCTCTACTTTGATCGTCTCAGGCACCTTAAACCAGTTTCCTCCCGTGATCATCCCAAAAGAAAGGTCTGTGCTTCCCATCCCTGTAGAAAAAGCACCTAAAGCACCATGGGTACAGGTATGGCTATCTGCACCAATGATCACATCACCTGGAATAACCAACCCTTTTTCTGGAAGCAACGCATGTTCGATCCCCATATCTTTTTCATCAAAAAAATACTTCATGTCATGTTTGTAGGCAAAGTCTCTTGAGATCTTGGCTTGGTTCGCTGAAGCGATATCTTTGGCGGGGATATAGTGATCCATCACGATACAAAAGTTATCAGGACGTGCCAGTTTCTCGGCGCCAGACTCTTCAAAAGCGCGTATCGAAATAGGGGTCGTAATATCATTCCCGATAATCATATCGATATCTACCCTCACGATCTCTCCCGCATAGACTGGATGTCCAGCATGCTCTGAGAAGATCTTTTCTGTCATCGTTTGTCCCATGACTTCTCCTTGATAATTACAGTATAAATTGTGCGAATTATATCAAAAAAAAATTATGCTAGAATGCCTTCCATGAAACTTTACGAACTCAAAGCGATTGCACAACACCTCAACACCTTCACTTTCATCAGCCGTGCAAGGCGTGTAGAGGATAACACTCTAGAGATCACCTTCGATAAAAATCAAAGTTATTTTTTTAATATGACTAGAGGCAATAGCCACATTTACAAAGCCCCATCACAAAGACCGTTGCAAGAGTATCAAGCCCCTTTTGATATCTTGTTACATACATTTCTCTCTGGCAGCAAACTTTTAGGTGTCGAGGTCCCCAACGAAGACCGCCTGCTCCGTTTTACGATTGCACCAAAAAGCTCCTACAAAGACAAACTTATCTCACTTCAGTTTGAGTTTACAGGGAAAAACACCAACGCCATCCTCATCGATGAAAACGAAACCACCATTGAAGCGCTCAGACATATCGACGCCCAAAGTTCTTTTCGGGTCATACGTCCAGGAGTAGAACTCCTAGCGCTTCCCCCCTTCACATCCCTATCAACCCAAAATGAACCCCCTATAGAGAATATAGAGCATTTTCTTGAAACAATTTATGCCCAAAAACAAATCAATAAACTCGCTTCGCTGAAAACACAAAAGCTTCAAACTACCGCCAAAAAGATTGAGAAATTACACCAACTCTTAACACAGCTCCCTAGCATTGCTACACTTACACAAGAAGAAGCACGCTATAAACAATATGGTAACCTCATCCTGGCAAATCTTTATCAGATCAAACCTTATGATACAACCCTTGAAACATACGATTTTGAAGGGGATAAAATCACCATTCAACTCCCCAAAGGGATCAAAGTCAATAGGATAAGTGATACTTTTTTCAACCTTAGCAAACGTGCCAAGAATAGAGCAAAAAATATCCACATAGAACAAGAAAATCTTCAAAGCAAAAAACACTTTTATGAGAACATTTATTATGCGATTCAACAAGCCAAAACACCTTATGAACTAGAGCTTCTCGTCCCCAAACGTGCCACTTCTCAACGCAAAAAAGAACGTTTTAAGGAGGGGGAACTTTTTTGGATCGAGGGGTATAAAGTCTTTGTGGGGAGAAACAGCCATGAAAATCAAAAACTACTCTCAACCGCTAAAGCAAATGATCTTTGGATGCATCTAAGAGACATCCCATCAAGTCATGTCATTATCCGAACCGATAAACAAAATTTGCCCGACTCTGTACTCCAAGCTGCGGCAAAACTTTGTGTCGATTTTTCTGTGCAAAATCCAGGCGATTATGAAGTAGACTACACCAAACGTAAATTTGTCAAGATCCAGGAAGGCTCGAGTGTATTTTATAACAAATATGACACCATCTGGGTGACAAAAGAGGGCGTTGAGATTCGAATTTAATCCCATTTTTAAAGACGAATACACACCAATCAATCCGAAACATGATATAATGGCTCCGATTATAGAGTAACAGAGGATCATAATGACAAACATCTTAACAGAATATCAAAAACGATGGGTAACAGGAATCGGACTATTAGCGCTTGTTGGGCTTATAGGATGGCTCGATAATTTCTTTGTAATGTGGCTTTTTTTGGGGGTAATTTACCTCTTTGCCTTTTATGAAGCAATGAAGTTATATCAACTTCAAGGGACGTCGATGTATCTGTGGGCATCTTTGTTGTGGGTAGTTGCACTGTTTTATCCAAATCCTGATGATCTCTTCTTTTTTATGGCAGTAGTCTTTGCTGGTTCTTTAGCCTATTTTCATAATTTTGACAGACGATTACTTTTACCGTTTCTTTACCCTGTAAGCGGTGTATTATTCTTT
>JBEAQM010000037.1:0-3168 GCA_041163845.1 Pseudomonadota bacterium
TAACTTTTACAAGATCGTTTTGATGCTTCCCTTTGAGTGCTTCTTGCAATGATGGATCTAATTTCTCTTGATCGATCCAGCCAATCTGCCCCTCTTTTACTCTTGTCGTTAAATCTTCTGAATTCTCTTGTGCGAGTTTAGAAAAGGTAGCAAGAAGATCTGCTTTGTCTGTAGATTCAAGTGTTTTCAAAAGGCTAGTGGCTTTTGTTTCATCTTTGACGAGAATGTTACGGAGCTGATAACGTGCCATTGCCTTAGGGGCTTCTTTCGTAAAGGCAGCTTCAAGATCTTCTTTTGTTACATTGAGTGTCGCCATATATTTTTGAGACCAAAGATTCACTGCCAACAATGCTTTGGCAATGTTAAAATGAAGATCTGATTCCATTTGTACCATCACTTTTGCACTTAGTTTTTTTACTTGTGCATACTCATTTTTAATTTTCTCTTTGTTTTCATCATTTTGCTGATCATACGCTGCACGATATTTTTGTATCGTATAGCTTTTAAGCTCTGCTTCTGTGATCTCCGCCGTGTCCTTTGTTTTCACTTCTTTTTCCTTTAAATCATACTTTGTTAGTATCACTACTGCCGCTATAGCACTCCCAATAGAGATCAGTACAGCTAAAAATATAAAAAACTTTTTCATTGATCCTCTTTCAATCTTCAAAAATAACAATATCGTACGAACCTTTAGTCACCAACGCTTTGCTTACATGCACAGAGCCATTTCGATTTACTTTGCTCAATTCACTTCTAAGTTGATCGATCTCTTCTTGCATCTGATCAATCTGTTCTTTAAGCTGAAGGACGATGTCGACTCCTGCAAGATTGACCCCCATTTGGCGTGTTAAACGCAAGATAAGTTTCATCCGTTCTATATCACGCTGAGAATACAGACGCATTTTTCCTTGTGTACGAGAAGGTTCTACCAACCCCTCTCTTTCGTATTGACGCAACGTTTGAGGGTGTATCTCTAACATGGTAGCTACCACAGAGATAAGATAAACCGGTTCATCATAACCATGCATGGGAAATCCTTTCTTACTTTTTTGCTTTTTACAGTTTGGCTTCTAGTATCGCTTTAAGCTCACTATCCAAAGTATCCACATCTGGTAATACCACATTTGCGATCAAAAATAGATCCCCTTTCAGGGCTGTTTTTCTGTTGGTGACCCCTTTTCCTTGAAGTCTAAACTTTTGACCATTTTTCGTATTTTGTGGTACTTTGAGCGAGACCTCTTTTTCAGGTGTATCGATAGAAATTTTACCACCAAAAAGCGCCTCTTTGAGTGGTACATCAAATTTTTTATACAGGTCATCCCCTTTTCTTTCATACTCATTAGAAACAGCAACTTCGACCTGAATAAGAAGATCACCTACATGCCCTTGGTATTGTTTCCCTTTACCTCGTACACGCATGGTTTCGCCACTTTTAATCCCTGCAGGAATTTTGATATCAAAAGTTTGACCATTGGCAGAAACACTATGTTTCCCCCCATTGATAGAAACGATAAATGGTACTGTGATTCGTGCTTGTAGATCAAGATCTGGTGTTCCAAATCCTCCAAAACCTCCAAAACCACCTTGTCCGCCAAAGCCACCACCAAATCCGCCGCCTCCACCAAACATTTGGCGTAAAATTTCATCCAGATCAACGCTACCACCTTGACCTCGCGCAAAATCATGAAAATTTTGCCCGCCGAACATTTGGTCACCAAATTGATCGTATTGGGATTTTTTTTGAGGATCAGAGAGGACTTCGTAGGCAGCATTGATCTCTTTAAACTTCTCTACTGCACTCTCTTCTTTGTTGATATCTGGGTGATATTTTCTTGCAAGTTTTCTGTAGGCTTTTTTTATCTCATCAGCAGAAGCATTTTCGCTCACACCGAGGGTTTCATATAAACTCTTCGACATACTATTCCTATAATAATTTAAATTCTAATTTAAAAAGATTATATCAGAATAGTTTAGTCGATGTCAATCAAGTTAGTTTTTATATGGGACGGTTTTATACCCTTCTTGGATCATCTTCATAATCCCACCTTTGAGGTTAATCACGTTGTAATTTAGTCTATCAGAAAGAAATTCAGAGACCATTCCTGTACGACTTCCCACACGACATACTAAGGCAAACTGTTCATCTTTTTTCACTACTTGATTGAGCTGGTTTAAAAATGCTTCTATATTAAAATCGCCTCTCTCATCAAAAAATGTAATGGGATAAGAGTCCTGAATAATCCCTGTCTCTTTCCACTCAGCAGGGGTACGAATATCGATAATTTTAATCTGTTTTTTTGTGAAATCAGTCGTTGCCCATACTTGTTGAAGATCGGCTAAAGCCCAAACACTCAAAAGAAAAATTCCGATAAAAACTTTTTTCATTTTTGCCTCTGATTAATGCAAGAAGTGTCTTACTGTCGTAAAGTAAAGTGAAATTCCATGCTCATTAGCCGCTTCGATCACTTCATCATCACGGATCGAACCACCTGGCTCAATGATCGCCTTAACTCCAGCAGCTGCCGCTGCATCGATAGAGTCTCTAAATGGGAAAAAAGCTTCAGATGCCATCGCTGCACCTGAGACATCTAGGTTCATCTCTTTGGCTTTTTTCAAAGCACACTGAGCAGCATCCACACGACTTGTCATACCCATCCCTACTGCGACCATTGCAGAATTTTTGACATACACGACACAATTTGATTTGGTTAATCCAGCGACTTTCCATGCGATTTCAAGGTCTTTCATCTCTTGTGCTGTTGCCTTGAGTGTAGACTTCTGCTGGGCATTATGTACTTCATTATCACAGATGCAATCCGCATTCTGATATACAAATCCACCATCAACATGCTTGAAATCATGGGTGTCATTAGACATCACAAGCTTTGTCCCACCTTGCGCAAAAAGTTTGATACGTTTTTTACTTTCAAATACTTCTAACGCTTCAGCAGTAAAGTCCGCTGCCATGACCACTTCTAAGAAAATTTCATTCATTTTCTCTGCCAATGGTCCATCTACGATACCATTGACTGCTACTACCCCACCAAATGCCGAAACAGGGTCACATTTAAGTGCTTCCACATAAGAGTTTAACAATGTATCTTTGAGTGCAAAACCACATGGATTTCCATGTTTTACAATACATACGGCATTCTCATCCCCAAAACT
>JBEAQM010000038.1:0-2664 GCA_041163845.1 Pseudomonadota bacterium
TGCGGTAGATAATTCCCCTTCTATGCTTTTAGAATTTCAAAACAAATGTGATGCATTTGGTTGCGAAACAGAAGTGTTGGAAAGAGATCTTAGTACCCAAACACTTGAGAGAAAATTTGACGGGATTATCTCTTCTATGACCATTCACCATTTAGAAGATATTCCCGCCCTATTTTCTAAGTTTATTTCGATGTTGAATCAAGATGGGTTTATCGCTATCGCTGATCTGGATAGTGAAGATGGGACGTTTCATAGCGACAATACTGGCGTGTTTCACTATGGTTTTGATCGTCAGCTTCTTGCACAGTATGCACAAGAGGCAGGATTTAGAGATGTCACCTTTAGTTTAGCCAATACAATTAACAAACCAGATGGAGCATTTACCGTCTTTTTGATGACGGCGGTAAAATAAAATTAGAATTTTTTCCAAAAAGTACGGCTAAAAAGTACCAAAACAGTATAAAACTCTAATCTACCAATAATCATTGCAAAAGACAATACCCATTTGTCTATATCGCTAAAGAGTGTAAAGTTATTCGCTGGACCTACTGCGCCAAATCCAGGACCGATATTCCCTACCGTTGCCAAAGCCCCTGTAAGCGCAGTGGTCATATCGAATCCACGGGCATAAATATACACAGTCACTGCCAATATAGTCAAAGCAAAAAGAAAAAAGAACCCAAAAGTAGAACTCAAGATCCGTTCAGGGAGCTTTTTATTGTCTACAAATACCGAAATTAAGGCATTGGGGTGTGTGACCCTTTTGAGTTCGGCAAAAAGGGTTTTAAAAATAATCACATAACGGATGATCTTGACGCCACCTGCAGTCGACCCAGCATTTCCACCTAAAAACATAGCGATAATGATAATCCCCGCAGCAAAAGGTCCCCACTGTCCATAATCTAGTGTCGCAAATCCTGTCGTGGTCATCACAGATGCAATAGTAAAAAACGCATGTTTTAAACTAAAATACCAGGTATCACTTGAGTGTAAAAAATGGACCAATGTCAATACCATCGATAGAAGAAAAAACATTTTGAGGTACCACACGATCTCTTCACTCTTATACCCACTGGTGTCTTTGTAAAAAAGCTTGATATGTGCCAAAAAGTTCATCCCAGAGAGGAGCATAAACAGTGTCGTCGTCCAAATAATCGCATCACTGTTAAAATACCCCAATGATGCATTTTTTGTCGAAAACCCCCCTGTAGAAACAGTCGAGAATGCATGGTTAATCGCATCAAACCAACTCATGCCGAAGAGTTTTAACAAGAGAGTATCGATCAATGTCATCGCCACATAGATACCCCATAAACTCACCGCGGTATCTTTGATTTTTGGGGTGAGTTTTTCGAGTTGAACCCCTGTGGCTTCTGCCTTGAAAAGGCTTAAGCTACCCGTAGGGTTGATCATAGAGAGAAGTCCTATGCCTAAAACGATGATCCCCATTCCCCCGAGCCAGTGCATCAAACTACGATGAAACAATATCATATCTGGCAAATGCTCTAAATCGGCATAAATCGTCGCTCCAGTTGTCGTAAATCCACTGATCGCTTCAAAAAATGCCGAAGAGAAACTCACATCGGTATAAAGATAAAGAGGCATCGCCCCGCCCACCCCTATCATGATCCAAAGAAAATTCACCGCGACAATACTCTCTCTAATCGTAAAACGGATGATATGGTCTTTTAAGATAAACCACAACGCAAAGTTAATGCCAAAAAATAAACTATCGACTATTAAAAACGCATGGTAAAGCTGCTCACCATAAAGAATGCCGATCAAAACATCCAAAGAGAAAAAGAGGCTCAACGTCATCCCGATGAGACTTAAAAGTTTAAAAATATTTCTAAAGTCCATAGATCCAACGCTTTACTTTAGGGGAAATCTCTGATGTGCAAAATACGATGATCATATCGCCCTCTTTTGCAGGTATAGGTTTATCCAGAAGATACAACACCTCTTCTCTAAGTAGATACGCGACACTTTGGTGCTCTTTGAATGGTGCGATATTTTTACTGATGAGTGGAGAGTCATGAAAGATTTTACGCAGATAGATATTAGCCTTTCCACCACAAAACTTCCGTTCCATGACGATATTACTAGAGTAGATACGCTCCATAATCTCGTTATATGCATTCATTTTTGGACCACGTACTACCACGATGCCCAAGGCATGCATCAGGTTATAATATTCGAGTTCATTGATAATCGCAACGACTTTCTCAATCCCATGTTCTCTGGCTTCGAGACATTTGATGATGTTGTATTCATCATTGTCTGTCGCTGCGATCATCATATCTGCATGGGCGAGCCCCTCTTCCTCGAACAGCTCTTCGGTGCCATATTTTGAATTAATCGTAAGTGCCGTACCTTGGAGTGCCTCATCAGCACGCTTACAAAGTTCGATGTCTTTGTCTATCACTTTGATCTGTCTATTGTTGGCTTTGAGTGATTGAGCGATAGACACACCCACATCCCCTGCACCAAAGATCACACAGCGTTCAATCGACTTAAATTCTAGTGTTTCGAGCATATCACTCAAATGCAAAATAGGTTCTGATTTTCCAAAGAAATAGACCAAATCATCTTTTTGTATCTCTATTTCTTTGTCTGGAACAAAAAAATGTTTATTTCGCTCTATCCCTATGATTTGGCAACTCT
>JBEAQM010000039.1:0-7376 GCA_041163845.1 Pseudomonadota bacterium
ATCCAGAGGCAGGTGCATTTGCTCCATGTTCTATGTATATGTTTGAGAAAAAAGATGACCATACCATGGAGATCGGATTCCCATCTGTGTATAACTGGATCGCAAATCTTGGTATCGAAGATCAAGCGTCTAAAGATATCTTGCTTATGGCACAGAAGAAAATGGAAGATGTTCTAGCAGAACTTACGAAGTAAGATCTGCAAACGTAGGAGATAGTAAGTAGGAAGTAGGAGTTATTGTAAGCATTGCAAAAACTTCCGTTTCGAGAGAGATCACGCTTTTTGCTTACTTTTTCTAAAAACGTAAAAAAGAAATCTCTTCTGTTCCTTTTCTTTTTTTGTTATTGCAACGAAAAAAAGAGAAACGAACCCAGAAGAAAAAAAGTGCAAACGGCTGTCGCTTAGCATGAATCCCCATAATATAATTGATTTCTCTATAGATTAAGCTTTGGCAAAAGAATAATCTGCAAAGTTTTCACTATTCACTATTCACTATTCACTATTCACTATTCACTATTCACTAATCACTAATTTGCTACAATAGTAGCAATATTTTTAGAGGAGCTTTTGTGCAAGAGGTAGGGAAAGTTACCCATTTGTTTGTGTCGGTCCAGGGGACTTCTGAGAGGGTTGAAAAAGAGTCATTTTATCTTGACCCTAAGGGGATCGTGGAAGATAAGTATTATGATAAAAACATTCAACGCTCTGTGCTACTTACCTCAGAAGCGAGTTATGATTTGGCTCAAGCACATGATATCTCTATACCGTTTGGACTGCTAGGGGAGAATATCTTGATGGACTACAACCCTTACCATTTAAGCGCTGGGGATCAGCTTCGTATCGGTGAAGTGGTACTTCAGATCAGCCAAAACTGCACCATGTGCGACCACCTCTCCAATATCGACGGAAGACTCCCCGAGTTGCTGCAGCATGATAGAGGGATTTTTTCTCGTGTGATCGAAGGGGGAAGAATTCACAAGGGAGATACAGTCTTCCTTTTGAATGGGTAATTGTGAAGTGTGTCATCAATACACCAATAGCCAATAAAAAAGGGATGAGATGAGCGATCAAACAGCTAATGAGAATATCGAAACATTTTTCACTTTAGTCAATGAACACCTCAATAGCGGTATGCCCTACCGTGATGCTATGGAGCTCGCAGCGGTAATCGTAGGGAGTCGTATAGCGGCGAAGGTCTCTCAAGCGATGGCGAAGTATCAAGAGGCTATCCATCCGGGGTCTCACCTTTTTAGGGAAGAAAATAAAGATGCTTTAGCGCTTTTGAGTATGGGGGTGCTGTGGGATAATACCTATTTTAACCCTATCGAACCAGATCCACAAACACCGTTAGAAAATGTGCTTGCAGAGTCGGTTTACTTTATCATGCGATATGGTGAAGCAGGGGTAGATAAAGTGCTTGAAGTAAGTGATTCACATGAAGGCGACAAGGCAACCCGTGCCGAGATGATAGCGCGAGTGATTGACAAAAAGTAATTCTTAACACATAGCACATAGCACATAGCACGTAACTCGAACAAGGAAAATGATTTGAATCGGCGCTTTTTTTTCTTTTGGATTTTTGGAACATTACTTGTTGCACAAGATTACCACCAATCCCATTCTGATGCTTGGGATTTTTCTTCTATCAATGACGCGGCGATGGCATTGTATGGTAGGGAAAAGTTCGCCACGATGCAAAAAAGTGATGCGGTCAAGCTAGAAGTGCCTACCGTCATCAAAAACCCTGAACGGATACCGATTTTAGTACGTACCACACTCGAAGCAAAAACAATTGCGATTTTTCAGGACAGACAAGAGCAGAGTTTGGTAGCGGTGTTTGATCTTCGTGTGGAGCCTTCAGCGCGAAGTGCTAGCAAAGATGAAGTGGCATTAGCGTTTGAAATGCAAATGGAATCCAAAGGGACTTTGTTTGCGGTGGTAGAGGCGACCGATGGGCATTTGTACTATACGAGAGGGTATGCCGACATAACGTGTTTGGAATGTATGGCAAAATGATAAGCGTATCTAGCGTTTAGGGTGCTTTTTATAATATAAAATTATGCTATAAAATTAGTACAAATTAACTCAAAAGTATGATAAATATAATTTATGATTTTTATAGTCTTGTTTTATGTAAAATTGGTATTTTTGTTACAAAAAGAAGCGTTTTTGGCTCTTAAGCGAAGATTTTATTTATTATTTTTATTTAATTTCTATATAATCTTAAAACATGACTGTAATTTAGGTTAATTGACTAAAGTCATTTTAAAATTAATCAAGGAGGACGAATGAATAAGATAACTAAAGAAGAACTTGACGTTGTTGCTGAAGTGACAGAACAAGCATCAAGAAGAAACTTTTTTAAGAAAACAGCAGCTTATTCTATGGGTGCGTTAGCCGCTGCTAGCGTTGCGGCAAATGCAGAAGATGATCCAAATATCATGGAAGAGAAGCCATGGAGTTTAAAATTTGGTGATGATGTAACGGTAAATCTCTATGGGCAACCATCTCCGTATGAGCATAATGTAACCAGAAGAACAACACCTATCTTGTCTTCAGGTAACTATAGAGCGTCTATTGCAGTTACACCTATTCAAGATCTTAATGGTATTATCACACCAAATGGTCTTTTCTTCAATAGACACCATGGTGGTACACCAACGATCGATCCAAATCAACATAGATTGATGATTCACGGACTTGTAGAAAAACCAATCGTTTTAACAATGGATCAACTGAAAAGATATCCAAATGTTAGTAGAATTCACTTCCTTGAGTGTCCAGCAAACGGTGGACCAGAGTGGAGAGGTCCGCAGTTTAACTCTATCCAATTTGCTAAAGGTTTTATGTCTTGTGCTGAGTGGACTGGTGTGTACATCAAAGATATCCTTAAAGACCTTGGGCTCAAGCCAGAAGCACAATGGATGCTAGCAGAAGGTATCGACAACTCTCACATGGGTAGAACAATCCCTGTGGATAAAGTACTTGATGATGCGATGATCGTATGGGGACAAAACGGTGAAGCGTTGCGTCCAGAGCAAGGATACCCTATCAGAATTGTGGTTCCAGGTTGGGAAGCGAACCTTTGTGTCAAATGGTTGGCAAGACTTGAGTTCTCAGCAGAGCCATTCTATGCGAAAGAAGAGACATCTAAATATACAGCACTTAAACATACAGGTAAAGCGATCCAACACTTCTATGCAAACGAAGTAAACTCTGTGATCACTTCACCATGTCCAGAAAAACCATGGACAGACCTTAAAGTAGGTGAGATGGTAGAGATCGAAGGGCTTGCATGGTCAGGTATGGGTACGATCACAGCGGTAGATGTATCATTCGATGGTGGTAAAAACTGGGAAGAGGCATCACTTAAAGGACTTGTGCTTGAGAAAGCTTGGACAAGATTCTCTATCATGCATAAGTACACTGGTAAGCCAATGCTTCTTAGCTCACGTGCTACAGATGATGCTGGACATACGCAACCATCAGTGAAAAATGAGAGAGCGGCTGTAGGTATCGAAGGTGTTTACCATAGAAATGGTGTACACACATGGGAAATAGATGCAAAAGGAGAAGTGACAAATGTACAAATCTTATCATAAAAAAATTGTTGCAAGCACATTACTTGCATCAGTGGTTTTTTTAGGAACTGCTTGTAATGCATCTAATGAAAGCAAAGGGGCAACATCGGCTACATCAGGAGCGGCTGTACCAGCTTCAACACTTGATAAAACAGGATTTACAGATAGAGAAATCAATGCAGTAGCGCCAGCAGTAGCAGCGGTATCTGAAAGTGTAAAGAAAACGTATGACTTCAATGGTAAGCTTGTGGTAGATGGTGGGGTTACATACCCGATCGTAAACGGTAAAACAGGGGCATATTATGCGAACCCAGCGGCACATACTACAGCCTATAACAAAGGTAAACCAGCAACTGCTAATGAGCAAAAAGCATGGGATATCGACGTCATGCCAGATGGTACAGGTCTTCCAGAAGGTGAAGGTTCTGTAGAAGATGGTGAAGAGCTTTATGATGAGAAGTGTGCTTCTTGTCACGGTGAGTTTGGAGCAGGTACAGGTCTTTACCCTAAATTAACAATGGGTAATGCGTATGAATTGCAAAAAACGATGGTAAACCAACGTGTCGTACCAGACAGCGATGGACCACACAGAGCATTCGGACCATATTGGCCACAAGCTAGTACACTATGGTGGTACATCAAAACAGGTATGCCGCACCAAGCACCAATGTCATTGACAAACGATGAAGTGTACGCGATTTCTGCATACATTCTTTACATCAATGAAATGGAGATCGATGGCGAGCTTGTAGAAGAAGAGTATGTCCTTAATAGAGAGAAATTCCTCAAAATTGTTATGCCAAACAAAGATGGTTTTGAACCAGCAATTGATGGTCCAAAAGGTCAAGATAACGCTCGTGCATATTACAACAATCCATTGAACTATGGAAATGGTACTAGATGTATGAAAGATTGTTTTGAGGGTGAGCCAGAAGTACAAAGAATTGCAAACCCATTGACTGACTTTACGCCACCACTTAGTGATGCAAAAACACTTCCAGAAGTGAAAGCAGAAGCACCAGCAGCACCTGGGAAAGATGCATACGAAGCAAACTGTGCCGTATGTCATGCTACTGATGCGATGGGTGCTCCAGCAGTAGGCGACAAAGCAGCATGGGCAGCAGTACTTGGCAAAGGTATCGATACGGTATATCATAATGCGCTCAACGGTGTAGGTGGAATGCCTCCAAAAGGTGGTGCAGACTTATCAGATGAGAAGCTTAAAGAGGTAGTGGACTACATGATCGGAGCGAGTAAGTAATCGTTACGATTCTTACACAATCTGATAGTACAATACGATAAGAGGTTAGGCTCTAACCTTTTATCTCATATATTAAAAAGGAAATAGAATGGATAGAAGAAAATTTTTAAATGTAAGTTTAGTGGCAGCCGCGGTTGTACCAGCTGGTTTGTCAGCAGTAGATTTTAGAGCGACTAAGCCAGATACTTGGACAGCGCACAAAGTAGCAGATGCTATCAAAGCACTTTATGGTGATATCGCACCAGAAGAAAAAGGTGTAAAAGTAAAAGCACCAAAAGTGGCTAGTAACGGTGGAGCAATCCCAGTCACTATCGAATCTGATATCGATGCAAAAACAGTAGCATTATTTCAAGATGCAAACCCTGAGTCTGCAGTAGCAGTATGGGATCTTGGTGAAGGTGGAATCGTTGATTTTCAAACAAAGATTAAAATGCAAGGTTCTGGTACTATCACAACAATCGTTGAAGGTAGAGATGGAAAATTCTACAAAGGTAGCATAGCGCTAGAAGTTGCACTTGGTGGATGTGAAGGTTAATCCTCACCCAAAGAAATAAGCGAATCAATTTAAAAAACAGCAAGATAAAGGATATAGCATGGCTAACATGAAAATTAAGGCGAAACTAAAAGGTGATGTTACTGAAGTAACTGTCAAAGCAAAACACGAGATGAGTACATACAACCAAGCAGAAAAAAAGAACTGGTGATAGAAACAATGCAAAATTTATCACACACATTTCGGCTTCTTCTAACAATAAAGTAGTATTCGATTGTTCAACAAGTCAGTTTTGGTCAAAAGACCCACAATTTAAATTCTCATTTAAAGGTGCAAAAAAAGGTGATGAAGTTGCTATCACTTGGACTGACAATAAAGGTGAAACAGTTACTGAATCTAAAAAGATCAAGTAATCTCCCTTTCTACATGTTTTCTATAAGACCTTAAGGTCTATAGAAAACTTCTCTTCAGTATTTAATATTATTTCTTCCTATTTTTTATTTTACGACACAGAACCGACATGTGCATACTATAATTTGGTATGATAAAAAAAGAATTTATAGCACTCTCACTTGGTATATGTATTCTTACATCCTATGCAGCGATGGATGTGGCATTACATGTACAATATCTGGACACTGAAGGTAATCCTATGAAGAAAGATTTTGTTCGGACTATAGATCATCAAGACAAAAGAGGTGTTGTGCATGTTGCCTATGTGGATATCCATGGTAAGCCTATCTATACTAATAAGGGTATGCCCTTTAATCGATCTCAAATTGATATGGATGATTGATCGCGATTATAAAAGTATACGAGGGTGAGCAAATATCAGTTGCCGAACATCTCTCTGCGGATATGAAGTACTTTTTGGGCATAAAGCTTCCCTTTGGGAGAATGCCCGGTGCCAGTATTATACATACTTAAAGCGCACATCACATTTCCACGACATGCTTTGAGATTCCATTTGTAGATCTTCGCAGAGATATCGATATTTGTATCCTCATCTAGTAAATCTTCATTGTCTATATCAAACCTATCTAAGTGAATTTTGTTGATTTGGCACATGCCTACATCGTAATTGAGCAAAAGTGGGTCAAGGATAAAGTCCATATAGAGGTTGGCGGTAAACGCACCATCAAAATAGTGTGGTCCGCGCTGTATGTCAAAGATAGACTCATTGACATTCACCACATAAGGTTTCAGGCTGCTCTCTTTTTTACAAATCGCCATAAGGGTTTTATAGTCGAGTCGATGTTCTTGGGCAGCGGCTTGAAATTTTTGGGTTAAGGTTTTGCTTGCGCAACCGGATAAAAAGAGTAGTGATACAAGGGTAAAGCTAAAAAGAAATGTTTTTGACATGCTGTATGATAGCATAAATATCAATAGTATGCTTAATCAATTGCAAACCAGTAGGTCACTTCTCTTGTAAGCGTTGCCGCTTTACGACGTGCAAAATGGTCAGCGATATCAAATCCTTCATTCCCTAATCCCTCTTTGTACTCTTGAATAAAAGCGTTATAGGTCTCTTCTTTCATAGCGGTGATTTCATAGCTGACTTTATCATAAAGTGTATGGTTTGATTGAATTTGCACTCTGTTTGATTCGTTGAGGTTGATACTTCCATAGCGTTCTTGTGGTGGCAGTGTCATGTTCATCTCTATATAGCTACGCATTGAAGCTAGCATATGTTCTAGCTGCGTGAGTGGTTGGGATGTTTGTAGAATGATAGTGGGTGCTTCTTGTGTGTATCCCCAGCTTCCTGCGACGGGAAGGTCAGCATCAAAAGCCGTTTTAATCACCTCTTTAATATCGTCTCCATTTGCAATAGGGACAAATAAAGACATCTTAGAGTCCTGCTTCCTGAATCGCTTCAGCTTGGGCATGTGCCATGAGGGGATCGACGACTAATTTGAGATTGCCATTGTCCATCACATCATCAAGGGCATAAATTGTAAGCCCTATACGGTGGTCTGTGAGTCTATTTTGGGGATAGTTATAGGTTCTGATTTTTTCTGAACGATCGCCTGAACCTACTTGGA
>JBEAQM010000040.1:0-7207 GCA_041163845.1 Pseudomonadota bacterium
GTCTCATTTTTCGCTAGGATAATGATCTCTTTGTCTTTATGCGATTCTAACAATGCATTCGGATTGACCACTTCAAGGTCACGATAGCCTTTGGCTTCTGGTATCTTAGGAAGTGCAAACGTCTCTTTGGAGATGCCATACTCCCCTAAGGTGTAAATCTCTTCCAAATCATCGCTCAAATCTGAAGCCCACACCCCATCAAAAGACTCAAGCGCACTCTCCCCCAAAAGATCCAAATGCCATAATCCCAACGAATCGATATCTTTCACAAAAGTATCATAATGACTTTGTTGGGTTCGGCGTTTGAGTGCCTCATACGCCTCTTGATCTAGTGCCAAAAAGGCAGGAGGAAACGCAAACGTTTCTAGCTCATCCCCTAACCGCTTTTGTGTCACGGCATCATAAGAATGGATCGTCTCCACCTCGTTGTCAAACAATGAAATACGGTAAGGATGTGTCGCATCTATGGGATAAATATCGATGATATCTCCCCGAAATGAAACCTCTCCTTGACTTGAAGCAATATCGGTAAAATGGTACCCCCATCGATAAAGCTTATCTTTCAAATCAGACAAATCGAGTGTATCTCCAAACGCTACCGAACAAAGATCAAAGTAGGTAGCTTTAGGAAAAGGGATCAGTACTGTTCGGACAGGGGAAATAAGGATTTTTCTTTTTGTGCTTCTGGCATACCCTTGCAACGCAAGAAGGAGTCCTCTAATCTCCTCTCCATACGCACGAAGGTCCTCCCCCAAAGATACCCTAATATCTGGCAACATAAACGTATCAAATCCTAACAAAAGAGCCACATCACGTATCTGTACTGCTTCTTTGTCATCTTTACAAAGAAGTAGCTTCTGTGCTTTGAGGTTTTCTAGATATTCATATATATTACTTTGATACATCTTCTCTCTTCTCATACTGGTCTAAAAACGCTTCAACCACATAAAAGGAGCCAAAAACAAGATAGTGTTCACCCCCATTTATCTCTCCTGTAAAATCCCCATAAGGGATCGCGGTCTGTTTTAACGCTTCTTCTATCTTCGCACGTGTTACCCCACGTTCAGTCTGTATGGCGATGAGCTCCACACGCTTCACTTTGGGCTTGAGTATCTCTAACACAGTACGATAATCTTTATCATCCAAACTGTTATAGACCAATACCACCTTCTCTTCTAAGGCGTTAACAATCACCTCAGCCGCCAAGGGATTATGCCCCACATCGATATGAATATTGTCTGCCAAAGGGTAAAAACGTCCGAAAAGCTCTAAAGAAGCTAAATCCTGAATACGGTAATCTATCTTTAAAATATCAAGTGCTTGCAATCCCACACATCCATTAGCTATCAAATAAGGTGCCCACCCTTTTTGGGCTGAGAATGCTTCGAGTATCTCTTTGTTTTCCTTAGTGCACCCACCAATATGCAAGATAGCCCCTCGCTGCGCTGCGATACGAGATGCCACCTCTTCCACCTCGTGATAACGCTGTGGTGCGAGAAGCAACTCTTTTTGAATACTCCGTATTTTTGTCGTCGCAATCGCTTCGATCGTATCACCTAAAAAAGCTTGATGGTCAAATCCAATAGGGGTAATGATGGATAAAACCTTATCACATACATTGGTCGCATCATACTCCCCACCAAGCCCTGCCTCTAGTACGATAAGATCACACGATTCAAATACCACAAAAGCCAACAGTGTGGTATACTCAAAATAACTCAATGCATCACACATCTCCCTCCCTAAAAGAGGAAAAAGTTTTTGATGCGCTGATTGGAGTACTTCATCACTACTCTCAGATCCATTGATCCAAATGCGTTCATTAAATTTACGGATATGAGGAGAAGAAAAATGCCCTACTTTCAGACCACTGCAGTAGGCTAAATGTGCCATCATACGCCCTGTTGATCCTTTACCATTGGTCCCGACAATATGGACCGTCCTAGGATGATTGATTTGTGGCTTTAAAATCGCATAGGCTTGGTGCACCCTCGCAGGATCAATCTCTTTATAATACAGCGGCTTATGTGCTAAAAAGTCGTTAAAAGGTTGTATCATGGAGCTGTTCGAAGAGCACCTTTGGCACTTGCATAGGCTAAGAATTGATCCAATGCTTTTGCCAAACCTTTACGGATCGCCTCAGTTCTTAAGAAAGACGAATTTAACGTCGTAGCCTGAATATCCGCCTCTACAATACTTGTAATCGTTTTATCTACATGCCCTTGCTTAGTCACTAAATAAAATGTCGCTCGAATGACTGCTTGGTATCTGGTAATATACCCATCTTTAAACGCGATAGGGGTAAATGTAGAACCACTATAAGAAATTTTGATCTCACTCTGCGCCGCATCTTTTGAAACGACATGTCCTTTAAATCGTTTGTAAACCAACTTATTCATCTCATCTTTCACAAACGGTGCATTTTCAGGTTCTACTCTATCAACCACCACTTCCACATAGACGTTATCATAAAAAATATTTTGAATCATATGCGAAGAGGGCTTATATCCACACCCCACAAAAAGCGAAATACTCAATGCAGTGATAATAAATTTGATACCTTGATACATTGTATTTGCCTTTTTTATTTTGGTTTGATAGCCAAATTGACCAATTTATTTGGAACAACGATCTCTTTGACAATTTCCATATTCTCTAGCCACTTTGCACCCGCTTCTTTGGCTAGAGCTAAAATATCACTCTCACTCATAGACGGATCAATTTCTATCTCAGTCCGTTTCTTCCCACCTATCATAACGACATAAAGTATACTCTCTTGTTCAAATACCTCTTGCTTCACCTCTAAAATCGATTCAAGGTTTTTACGTGCAAATAGCCTTTCACTTAATTCTGTAGTAGCATGCGGGATAATAGGCTCAAGAAGGTTCAACATCACATAAAGCCCTTCAGACCAAACCGCTGGATCTTCTTGTTTATCAAGCGCATTGAGTGCTTCCATACAAGCCGCAATAAGTGTATTGAATGCAAATGTTTTTTCATACACATCAGTCGATTTTTGAAGTGCTTCATAGACTTTCATACGAGCAAATTTTGACTCTTTGCTCAAAGCAGAATGATCGATCTGCGGTAAACCATTTCCGGTTACTCTCTCTTTTCGATCATATAATTTTTTAATAAACCTAAATGCCCCTTCGACTGCCGAATCATTCCACTCCAACTCTTTAGATGGTGGTGCAGCAAATAAGATAAAAAGCCTTGCCGTATCGGCACCATACTTTTCGATGAGCGCATCTGGATCGACCGTATTCCCTTTAGACTTACTCATCTTAGCACCATCCATCAATACCATCCCTTGGGTTAAAAGGTTCTCAAATGGTTCGTCGATATCATGGTATCCAAGATCACGTAGCACTTTGGTAAAAAAACGTGCATAAAGTAAATGCAAAATCGCATGCTCTATCCCCCCAATGTACTGATCGACCCCCAACCAATAATTGGCCTGTGTTTTATCAATCCCGACACTTTCCCATTTTTTCGGATCGGTAGCATAGCGGAACTGATACCAACTTGACTGCACAAAGGTATCAAGCGTATCAGTCTCTCTCATGGCACTTTTACCACACTTTGGACAACTACAATGTTTCCATGTTGGATGGTTTTCCAGTGGGTTCCCTTCCCCTGTGATCTCAACATCTTCGGGAAGTGCTATAGGCAGGTTTTCTATTTTTTCAGGTACCAACCCACACTCATCACAATGCACAAGCGGGATCGGTGCACCCCAATAACGTTGGCGGCTAATCCCCCAATTTCTCAATTTAAAATTGGTCGTCCCTTTACCAAATCCACTCTCTTCAAACATTCCGATAATCTTCGCTTTGGCTTGCATATTATTCAACCCAGTAAACGCAGCAGAATCGATCAACTCACCTTCAAGCATATAAGGTAACCCATCTCCTCCGCTAATGACTCTTTTGACCGGAAGGTTATATTTGCTTGCAAACTCAAAATCCCTCTCATCATGTGCAGGTACAGCCATGACTGCACCACCTCCATAAGATCCCAAAACAAAATTGGCTGTCCACACGGGTATCTCTTCCCCTGTAAGCGGATGGATCACATCAATGCCAAGCGGGTACCCCTCTTTGTCAGCTTGTGCCCGTTCACGCTCTGTCATATTCGCAATATGGGTGATCTTTTGTGCAATTGTTGCATCCAATTTATCGTGCTCTACCAAATATTTCGTTATCGGATGTTCTGCTGCCAATGCCGAATAGGTGACTCCGTAAATGGTATCAGGACGGGTCGTAAATACCATATAAGTTTCGAATTTTCCATCGAGTTTTTCTTGGCTTTGTTTTGTAAGCTTAAATTCAAACGAAAGCCCTTGGGATTTTCCTATCCAATTGTTCTGCATCGTAAGAACTTGTCCTGGCCATTTCCCTTCCAATAGTTTCAAATCTTCAAGCAACTCATCCGCATACTTAATGATATCGAGGTAATAACCTGGCATCTCTTTAAGCAATACCTCATTGTCACAACGCCAACAACACCCCTCTTCTACTTGCTCATTAGCCAATACCGTATGACACGATTCACACCAATTTACTGTCGTTGATTCGCGAAAAAGAATCTTCGCCTCTATCATCTTGATAATAAATTCTTGTTCCCACTTGGTATAGAGTGGATCACAAGTAGCAAATTCACGCGTTTTAGAAAAAGAGAGCCCTAAGCTGTTGAGCTCTTTTCTCATATAAGCGATGTTCGCATAAGTCCATTCTTTTGGGTGTCTCCCGTGCTGGATCGCCGCATTTTCTGCCGGCATCCCAAAAGCATCCCATCCAATAGGATGTAGCACATTGAAATTTTGTTTACGATAATACCGCGCAAAAGCATCCCCTATAGCATAATTTCGCACATGCCCCATGTGCAAACGACCGCTAGGAAAAGGAAACATACTTAAAATATATTTTTTCTTTCTTTCAAGTCCTTCATCTGGTTCAAACGCATTTTCTGCTTCCCAAATTTTTTGCCATTTTGCTTCAATTTCACGTGGCGAATAACCCATTTTTTCTCACTTCATGATCATAATTATTTAATGGGAAAGATTATATCAAATATGGAGTTAGAAATGCTTTGATACACTTCGCAAGGTTCGAATTTTGACCCTTTTATATTCCTTTGAATTTCAAAACATTATACGAACCAAAAGTAAAATTCCACTACAATTATAGGATTAGATTCAAGGAGTCACTGTGTCTTTAGCACTTGCAAGAAAATACCGTCCTGCCACTTTTAACGACCTCATCGGGCAGGAGTCTGTGTCACAAACCCTTTCGCTTGCACTAGATGGCAAAAGACTCTCTCATGCCTATCTTTTCTCTGGACTTAGAGGGAGCGGAAAAACCTCTACGGCACGTATTTTTGCCAAAGCGCTCTTGTGTGAAAAGGGAGCCACAGCGCACCCTTGTGGGGTCTGTACCCATTGTGTTATGGCAAGCGAAAACAGCCACATGGATATTATCGAGATGGATGCTGCATCTAACCGTGGTATCGATGATATCAAAGATTTAATCGAACATACCAAATACAAACCAAGCTCTGCACGTTTTAAAATTTTTATTATCGATGAAGTTCACATGTTAACCCCGCAAGCCTTTAATGCTTTGCTCAAGACACTTGAAGAGCCACCTGAGTTTGTCAAATTTATTTTAGCTACCACAGATCCTCTTAAATTGCCAGCGACCATACTCTCTCGTACGCAACATTTTAGGTTTAAAAAGATTCCACAACCTTTGGTTTTAAGCCATTTGGAACATATTTTAAATCTTGAAAATATTGGGTATGAAAAAGAAGCATTAGGTATTATTGCACGCTCTGGAGCAGGAAGCCTAAGAGATTCTCTCACCCTCCTAGACCAAGCCATCGTTTATTCTAAAAACTTTGTCGATGTCAATACCGTCACAGGGATGCTAGGAATTATAGAGCCTAGCTTTTTGGAAGCATTACTTACACATATTCAAGCAAAAGATACCCACAAGATTTTGGCTTTTATCAAAATGGCTTCCGATTATGAAGCAGAGATGATCCTAGATGAACTTACTCTCTATCTTAAAGAGCTTCTTTTGCAAGCAAAAGGGAACTTTTCCCCTATAGTTATAGAACGTTTTTTCAGAGTCATTGCAGAGTCAAAAAGTTTACTCGCTTTAGGAAGCGATAGTGAATTTGTCCTCTCTCTTGCACTCTTTAAAATGGTAGAAGCCTTAGAAATTAGGGATATTGACACCATGATTCGTAGCCTAGAACAAGAACTCAAAGGGATCGATATCCCAAAAGTTGCGCCGATGACCCCTATGGTAACCGCAACACCTGTTTGCGAAGTCATTACCATTACCGAAGAGGAGATTAGCACACCCAGAGTCAAATCACAACACATGACCCAAACCGAAATGATCCAGACAGTAGAAAATGAACCTATTTCTGATTCAGAAAAAAATCCATTGCACGATACTACCACTGCACCAGAACCTACACCGGATCCATATCAGAAAAGATTTGAGGCTCTTGTTAAAAAAATTTATGATAGAGATTATGATCTTGGTGCTTGTTTTGAACGTAATATTACATTTGAGCACTTTAGTGAAAATCAGCTTACGTGGAGCTCTACAGCTGAAGATGAAGATAAAAAAATGCTCATTACCCATTGGAATGTGATCAATACCTTTGTGAAAGATCTATTTGGGTTTGAAACCAAAATTATCAACCTTCCTAAAAAAAAAGTAGTCACTGAAGAGACTACATTAGAAAAAATTTTCATTCATGAAGATGCAGACAGCGCTTCCATGATCGAAGATCTCGAAATGAAAAGCTCTTGTATCGCACCAGAAGCTGGAGAGACTGAAGCAGCAAAAGAGAAAGATCCTTCAACATTATTAGATGAGCCTATGATTAAGGAAGCCATAGCCCTTTTTGATCCTAAAAAAGTACGTATCAAACGAAACAGTTAACCCATCCAAGCTTGCGTAACCACTTTAGGTTCATTTTCATAAATTTTGATCTTCTGTGCCTCTACACAACGCCCATCATTATCCAGCTCAAATACAACCATCTGAAAAATAGCGTGGCAGAATTCAGGAACCGTATAGTGTCCACCCATACCAGTTAAAAACCGTTTGAGTGGCACTTCACTATCCATCCCTATCACACCATCGATACACCCAGTAAGCCCTACATCTGTGACATAACAACA
>JBEAQM010000041.1:0-18069 GCA_041163845.1 Pseudomonadota bacterium
TTGCATGAAGAATTGGCACAAAACGTCCCTTTTTTAGAAGACATCACTTCGCTTTATAACGTCAGAAATACCAGAGGTGAAGGGGATAAGCTGATCACAGATGATTTGCTTGAGCCGTTTCCTACCACACAAGCACAGGTAGACGAGATTAAAAAACGTGCGATGGATTCAGAATTTTATCGTGACCTTTTATTAAGCCAAGACGGTAAGATGACGACGATCGTCATCGAGACAGATGCCTATTCCCATGAAGGTGAAAAAGCAGTATCGGATATCGATGCATTTGAAGAAGGATTCAATGACACCCCAACGCAAAAAAATATCGAAGTAACGAAACAGAGACCGTTTTTAACCGATAAAGAAAATGCTGAACTTGTAGCAGCAGTACAAGATATCGTGAAAAAATATGAGCAAAATGGGGTGAAGATATTTATCTCTGGATCCCCTTCGGTCAATCATGCACTGAAATCTCAGATGCAAGCAGATATGCAAAAATTTATGAGACTCACACTGCTTATCATCGTGATTTTTCTTTTTGTGATGTTTCGCCGTGTATCAGCAGTCGCCTATCCTGTACTTGTTATTTTGCTTTCTTTGCTTGCAACAGTAGGGACTATGGCATGGAGTGGGGTGGCGTTTAAATTACCTACACAAATTGTCCCTTCATTGCTATTGGCGGTGAGTATCGGTGCGACGGTCCATGTTCTCTCTATCTTTTTCGATAAGTTTAATACGATAGGAGATAAAAGAGAAGCGATCCGTTATACGTTAAAACACTCTGGATTAGCGATCGCTATGACCTCTTTGACGACTGCAATTGGGGTCGGATCATTCTCTGGTTCTGAAGTGGCTCCGATCTCTGATTTGGGTATCTTTGCTTCTTTGGGGGTAATGGTATCGCTTTTCTTAACCCTCACTTTATTGCCAGCTTTGTTAAGCATCACGAAAATGAAACAAAGGGTAAAAACACAAGCAGATAGATTAGATAGGATGATGGAAAAATTTGCTGTATTGCCAATACGTTACTATAAAACGATTTTGGTAGTGAGCAGTGTTTTGGTGATTATCGCCCTTTTGACAGCGGTTAAAATAGAGCTTTCACACAATCCACTCAAATGGTTTCAGCCCGATAATTATAACCGTGTTTCAACACAGAAAATAGATAAACATCTTAATGGCTCTGTAACGATAGAACTTGTCATCGATACCCAAAAAGAGAATGGATGGAATGATCCTGTGAGACTTGAAAAACTCAATCAATTTTCCAAACAGATGGAGCATTATGTTGATCGTTATACCCATATAGGGAAAGTGATCTCCTTAGCTACTATCGTGAAAGAGACAAACAGAGCATTGCATGAAAATAAGCAAGCATTTTATACGATACCTCAAGATGCCGATTTGGTCTCGCAAGAGTTACTTTTGTTTGAAAACTCTGGCTCAGATGATCTTGAAGATGTCGTAGATTCACAGATCGCCAAAGCCCGTATAAGCATTAAAATCCCGTGGACAGATGCTGTACGTGCAACTGAAGTCTTAGGATATGTGACCCGTGAAGCTAAGCGATTATTTCCTGAAGATAAAGTGACTACTACAGGGATGATACCTTTACTTATTAATACCTTTTCACATGCGGTCAGTTCAGCAGTAGTGAGTTATTTTGTTGCATTTGTAGGGATCACCGTGATGATGATATTTATTTTAGGATCGGTCCGTATGGGGCTTATTAGCATGGTACCTAACTTGACACCTATTATTTTAGGATTATTTTTGATGTATTTCGCCCATATCCCTTTAGATATGTTTACCTTGCTGATTGGTTCGATAGCTATAGGGCTTGCGGTCGATGATACGATCCACTTTTTGCATAATTTTAGACGCTATTACTTAGAGACTAAACAGAGTGCAAAAGCGATTGAACACACTTTCTTTACTACAGGAAAAGCGATGGTGATTACGACGATGGTATTGTCATTAGGGTTTTATGCCTATATGATGGCAAATATGATTTCGGTACAAAACTTTGGATTATTGACAGGATCGGTCATTGTGTTGGCATTGGCAGCTGATTTGCTTATTGCTCCTGCATTGATGATAGTAGCAGCTAACCGTGGTTGGATCAAATAAAGGAGAGACAGATGATAAATAAATTACTATGGAGTATGATTGTAGGTGCTTTATTGGCAGGAACGACACTGTATGGTGACGATCCAAAAGCAAGAGCCATCATGGAAAAGGTTGATGCAAGAGATGATGGGCAAACGCTTGCAGAGGATATGCTAATGGTATTGATCGACAAAAATGGGAAACAACGAACCAGAGATATTCGTTCGTACAGTAAAGACTTTGGTGCAGATAAACACCGTATCATGTTTTTTAAAAGCCCTGCAGATGTCAAGGATACCTCATTCTTGACCTATGACTATGACGATTCAAGTAAAGATGACGATCAGTGGCTTTATTTGCCTGCACTTAAAAAAGTCAAACGTATCCCAACCTCAGATAAAAGCTCTAGTTTTATGGGATCTGATTTTTCTTATTTTGATATGACAGATCGTGATTTAGAAGATTATGATTTTAAATTGCTCAAAGAGGGAGATGTCAGAGGGAATAAGGTATGGATGATCGAAGCGGTCCCTAGAAACAAAGAGATTGTTAAAGAATCTGGATATACCAAAACCATTGCCTTGGTTCGACAAGACAATTATGTCGTCGTGCGTTCAATAGGTTTTTTAGAGAACAACAAAACAAAATATCTTGATATTAAACGTCTTCATGAAGAAAAAGGGGTGTGGCTTGTGGATGAGATGACAATGACGACTAAAAAAGGGAATAGTACATTGCATACAACGATTTTGCAATTTTCTAATATAGAGCTCAATGAACCACTGAGTGATGATATGTTTACCACAAGACGATTAGAGAAAGGGCTTTAATATGAGATCGATAGGGGGAGTGATCTTGTGGGGATCGCTGCTGCTTCATGCAGAGAATATGGATGCATTGCTTGATGGCTTTGATGATACCCCTACACAGATCACACCCGTGACAAGTAATGACTTAGAAAGTGCTTCTAAAACGCTATTTGATGAGGGTGAGAAAGATCACAATACTACCACAGAAGTGAGTACATCTAATCTGATTTCTGGGGTTACAGGTAAACTCACAGAGCAGTTTGCCTACTCTTATCTAGGGGTAAAACCACACAACAATCTCACCTCTGTGAAATCTTCTTTATTTTTGGATTATGAACATAAATTTGAGAATGACTGGAGAATCAAAACCAATTTTAAAGCCTATTATGACGCCATCTATGATTTTCGTGATGCAACGTATAGTGAAGATGAATTAGCAGAACGTCGTAGTGATTTTATGCTTTTTGATGCGTATGTTCAAGGGAGTTTGGTTGATACGTTAGATGTGAAGTTAGGACGTCAAGTCGTTGTATGGGGACGTAGTGATACGATACGGATCACTGATGTACTGAACCCTTTAGACAACCGTCGTCCAGGGATGGTAGATATCGAAGATTTACGTTTGCCTGTGACGATGGCAAAATTTGATTTTTTTTACGGAGATTGGCGATTTTCTCCGATAGCAATTCTTGAACAGCGTTTTACACTCAATCCCCCTTATGGTTCTGATTTTAATCCACAAACAGATCCTTATTTGAATGAAAACAAGCCTCATAACATCACCTATGCACTCTCTGTGGGAGGAGAGTTTAGTGGTTGGGATATCAACTTTTATGCAGCGAATCTTTATGATGATGCTGGGTATCTTGATCAGAGCCGCATCCTACACCCTAAAGTCAACATGCTAGGTACAGCACTCAATGTGCTAGAAGGATCATGGTTGTTTAAGATGGAAATGGCATATTTTGATGGGCTTCATTTTACATCGATTCAGGATCAGACCTTTCAAAGGGTAGATGGGCTCGTAGGGGTAGAGTATAATGGGATCGCTGATACAATGATCTCGTATGATCTCTCTTTACGACATTTTCATAGGTATGATGAGGGTTTGTTAAATGAACTTAACCCATTGGAAAAAGACACCTATCAACACGCACTGCGTGTGAGTAGTGACTTTATGCATGAGACGTTAACAGTAAATTATCTGGTATCTTTATATGGACAAACGATGAATAAAGGTGGTTTTCAACGGGCATGGATCAAATATGAACTTGACCAAGGGGTAAATACCAATATAGGTGTAGTCGATTACATAGGTGGTTCGATACTTTTTGATACTGTCAAAAATAATGATATGATTTTTGCAGATATTTCATATAGTTTTTGATTGATGTATGAAATATGATGAGGTAAATAGATGAATAAAACAGCTCTCATATCACCTTTTTTGATTTTATTTGGTATGACTTTGTCTCTTTATGCGGATACTGCTTCACATCTTTATGATGCAGAGTCTGGGATGATTTTGTATGAGATCAAAGGTGGTGCAAAAGTGACACCGCAGACGACGCTTACGATACGTGGTGAATCGAAGTTACGCTTTAAGGATTGGGGGAATGTGAAGCTTGAAGAAGAGAGTGGTTTTATACGCTTAACAGGAGCACTCAAACATAAGCAGTATGTCCGAAGACTCCAAAAACAGACACAAGATAGTGTGATTAGTGCAGATTATGAAAATGAGCAACTTTTAGAGCGTAAAAAAAATCCAGAAGACCATGATAGAAACAAAGAAACATCCAAATTAATGAAAATTGGTGTTGATAAAGTAGCTGGTTTAATGTGTGATGTGTGGGTAGGCAATGGTGTGAAAAAATGTATGTATAAAAATATACTTTTAAAGATGGAATCTCATATTTTAGGTGTCACGTATGTAAAAGAAGCAGTTTCGGTCAATTTTGATATCAATATCTCTAAGGAAAAATGTACAGTGCCTGATTTTCCTTTGCAAGAGTTTGCCCTTTTTAAAGATAAAATCAAAACAACCAATGATGCAAAACCAGAAAATGTATGCAAAGTATTAAAAGATATCTCTTTGGGTATTTCCCCAGAAAATATTCACTGTATGACAAAAGAGAACACGCCCCTAGAGCGTGAAAAATTCATCAATGATATTACAAAAGATATTTTTGAAAGACAAAAAATTTTTTTACCCCGATTGCTAGAAGAGCTCAAGATAGCACGTGTTTGCATACAAAAGTCCAATACCCTGTATAATGTGTATGAGTGTCTTCTGCCTTATAAGGAAATCAAGTCTCAAATGGGTATTGATACGAATATTAAAATGGAAGACAAAGAAGAGATATTTGATACGATTGAAGACGAATTTATTGATTTGCAATCGCGTATATCATGTATAAATCGTTCTAAAAATATTATTGATCTTTCTGATTGTATGAAATAACAAGTATGACATTTCATCGAATTTATATAGAGATTACGAATGTTTGTGGGCTTTCTTGTACGTTTTGTCCGACCAAATCTTTGCCTTCGCATCAGATGGATATTGCTTTTTTTGAATCTATCATTGCTCAAGCAAAGGATTATACTAAAGAGATTGCTTGTCATGTAGTAGGTGATCCACTTACTGTCTCAAATCTTGGTATTTATTTAGATATTGTAGAAAAATATGGACTGAAAGCGATGCTGACTACGAGTGGATATTTTTTGAAAAAACATACGTATGAAACGCTTTTTCATCCTGCAGTGAAACAGATCAATATATCTCTTAATAGTTTTAACAAAAATGATACCAGTATTAGTTTGGAACAGTATATGAACCCCATTATCATGCTGTGCCAAGAGAAACTCAAAAGAGAAAAAGAGCTCTTTATCAATCTTCGGATTTGGAACCTTGATGCGATGATGAGTGAGCGTTATTTTAACGAAAGATTATTTCAGCAAATTTCTACAGCTTTTCCTGTCCCGCTGAGTTTAGAAAAAATCTATCAAGAGCGACCTAAATCGATCCGTTTGGCTTCAAAAATATTAATCCATTTTGATGATTATTTTGAATGGCCCTCTTTAAAAAATCCGATTTATGGTGATGGTACCTGTCAAGGATTGCAATCGCATGTCGGGATTTTAGCAAGCGGTAAAGTGGTTCCTTGTTGTTTGGACTGTGATGCGATTATTGAGCTAGGTGACTTGCATGTAACATCACTAAAAAATATAGTAGAATCTAAACGTGCGGTAGATATGTTAAAAGGATTTAAGGAAGGAAAAGCTGTCGAAGCACTTTGTCAAAAATGTTCTTATAAAAATCGATTTAATGAGAAGTAGGGGGGAAAGCAATTATGCTTTATCCCCTCTAGAAGTTAGTCAGCGTCCGGTGTGATTCTTTCGAATCTTGTCCCTTCAAAAGAGAAATTCCCCATCATACCAGTCGAATCAAATACAAAGCCAACCATGTTTGTACCAAAATCTACATCATCTGCTTCCTCTTCTGCGTTAAATTCTGCTACAGCAATATTGACATCCATTTCTGTATCCCAATCCTCATCAGACATAAACTTTTGGAGTGCTTCATCTGATGTAAATGCGATGATCAATGAATATTTTTGCGCTCCCATTTGCATCCCCATAGAGACAGAAGTGACACTGTAGTATCCTTTTGTGACGCCACCTACACGTAGTGCACCTTCACCATATTTGCCACCGACGAACATCCCCCCTTCTATCACTTCTGGGAATACTACATACCCTTTGGCATTGTCCAAAAATTTCTTCCCACCATTGACCTCTTTGTAAAATACAGCTAGTGCCTTATCTGAGTCATTATTGATCTCTTTTGCAGTGTCTTCTGCTGCTACAAGTGAAGAAAAAGCTAAAAGCATCGCTAAGAGCAATGATACCTTTTTGAGTGTTTTCATGATTTGATCCTTTTATTTGTTTAATGTACTATGATATAGAAATTTTACTTAAGGAGATAAGGTGTTGTTAAACAAGAAGCCCTTTAGAATCAAAGGGCTTAGTAGTTAAAAAGGGTGTAAAAAATTAAGGATTGATTCTTTTAAATCGTGTCCCTTCCATCGTAAAGCTTCCCATCATACCTTTTGAATCAAAGATAAATGCCACCATATCATCACTATAGTCTGTATCATCAAGCTCTTCTTTTGAATTCCATGTGGCGATGGCGATTTTTCCGTCGACTTCTGTTTCCCACTCATCATCGTCTAGCAAAAATTTATTCAAAGCGGCATCTGAAGTGAATGCAATTACCATATGATAGGTTTGTGCTCCCATTTGCATACCTACCGAAGCAGCTGTAATGCTATAGTACGCTTTTGATGCATTACCTACACGAAGTACACCTTCTCCATATTTGCCACCAATGAACATACCGGCTTCTTTTACATCTGGAAATACTAGGTATGCTTTCGCATTTTCTAAGTATTGTTTAGAACCTTTCACCTCTTTGTAAAATGTGGTTAGGGCATCATTTGAGTCATTTTCAATTTCAGCTTTAGAGTTGATTGTAGCCATTTAAGCCGTGGTTATCGCTAGTAGCAGTGTGAGAAATTTGAAGAATTTCATTTTCGATCCTTTTTAAGTATTATTTTTTAATTATAACATAGATTTGAATCTGAATCGTTAAGGCATAATTTTTTCAAATTTTGTCCCTTCGATACTCACACCAGCCATCAACCCTTCTTCTCCAAAAACAAACGCTATGATAGGTTTTTCATAACTAATTGAAGTGATATCTTTTGCTTTTCCCCAGTCAGAAATGACGATAGAGCCATCTACACCTGCTTCCCATCCATTGCTATTAATAAAGTTATTGAGTGCTGCATCTGAAGCAAATGCGATCAGCATAGAGTAAGATTGCGCCCCTAATTGATATCCTGCTGACGCAGATGTAATGCTGTAAAAATATTTTGTCTTATTTTGTACACGTAAAGCCCCTTTGCCATATTCACCACCAATTATTAACCCCCCTTTGTATACTTTTGGAAATACAAGATATCCTTTTACTTTCTTAAGAAAAGTATTTCCTCCCGGGACATCTTTTTTAAATTTTTCAATCGCAAGATTGACCTCTTGGTTGATTTTTTCTCCGTTATTATTTGCTTGGACCCAAGAGAAGGTCAAAATAAACATAAAAAGTATAGTCATTGGTTTGTATAGGTTCATAGACATGTGTAACTCCTAAAATTTTTTATATTATACCTTATCTTTGGTTCAAAGTGAAAATGGGACGAAAAGGCGATATAATCAATCGTATGAAAGTAGCATATATTACCGACAAAATCTATCTAGAACACGATACCAGACCCTCACATCCAGAATCCCCCCAAAGACTTCAAATGATCGAACAATCGATTTTATCTTTGAAAGATGTGTTACTTATGAAATCTCCTATTATGGTATCAGAGGCTTTACTTCAGAGTGTCCATACCTGTCAACATATAGATTTTATCTCTATGCTTTCATCTCAAGGGGGAGGAGAAATCGATGCAGATACGATTTGTAGTGTTACATCGTATGATGCTGCCAAAATGGCAGTAGGGGCAGGGATCGTTGCTTTAGATGGGATTAAGTTAGGGGAATTTCAACGCGCATTTTGCGCAGTGAGACCACCAGGGCACCATGCAAGACCAGACCAGGCTATGGGATTTTGTTTGTTTAATACTATCGCTATCGCAGCACGTTATGCCCAAACTATAGGGTATGAAAAAGTGATGATTATCGATTTTGATGTCCATCATGGCAATGGAACACAAGAGATTTTTTATGAAGATGATACAGTCTTTTATTTCTCTTCGCATCAAGCATTTACTTATCCTGGTACTGGATCGGAAAAAGAAAAAGGGATTGGTAAGGGAGAGGGGTATACAGCTAACTTTTTGATGATGCCAGAGAGTGGTGATGAGGAACTGCTTGATATTTATGAAAATGAACTTTCTCCATTGGTAGAGAAGTTTCATCCTGATATTATTTTAGTATCTGCTGGATATGACCTCCACGAGAGTGACCCTTTGGCACAACTTAATATCACTACAAAGGGGATACGCAAAATGGTCCGTTTGATATTAGATAGTGTAAATGTACCATTTGTTTTCATTTTAGAGGGTGGTTATGATGTCCATGCTTTAGGGGAAAATGTCAAACTAACGTTGGAAGAAATGTTGAAGTAGTTGAATGTATAGGGAGGGGGGGATCATCTTTACTTTAAACTGAGCACGAAATATTGTGTGCTCAGCGCAAAGCAGGTCTATTAGATATGGCTTTTAATGAAGGCTTCCATATCTGCGACAACCTCTTGGAGCGTTCTCTCACCAGAGATCACTTTTAAGAGATTTTTTTCTGTATAAAATGCTTGAATCGCTGCCAATGGATCCGTGTAGATTTTCATTCTATCATTGAAAACCTCTTCGCTGTCATCCGAACGCTCTTGTCCAGGTGCCGCTTCTGCACGTCTTCCTAGGATTCTTTCGCGTGCTACCTCTTGAGAAACCCTTACTTCTATTACTGAAGTGAGTTCAATATCCTCTTCTTTGGCTACTAGGGCATCAAAAGCGGTCATTTGTTCTGTGCTTCTTGGGTATCCATCGATAAGTACATTGTTTACTGGGGCATTTTTGATTGCTGATACGATGGTATTGACGATGATCTCTAGTGGTACAAGTGCACCTTTAGAAATATAAGATTCAATCTCTTTACCAAGCTCGCTTCCACTTGCGACTTCTTCTCTGAGCATATCTCCTGTAGAGTAGTGTACGATGTTTTCATTGTTTTGAGCGATAATGCTCGCATCGGTGGTTTTACCTGATCCAGGTGCTCCAATGATAAGAAATAATTTTTTCATAGTATGTCCTTTTTCGTTTGATTAAGCAGTAGGTGCTTGTTGTCTGATTCTTAGGTTCAGATCTTTAAGTTGGTCTTGGTCTACTTCACTTGGTGCTGATGTAAGAAGACATTGTGCTTTTTGTGTTTTTGGGAAAGCGATCACTTCGCGGATCGAACTTGCACCTGTCATTAACATAATGAGCCTATCTAATCCTAATGCAAAACCACCATGTGGAGGTGCACCATATTTCAATGCATCGAGCAAGAAACCAAATTTTTCTTGCGCTTCTTCATCGCTGATACCAAGAAGTTTAAAGATCTCTGCTTGCATTGCTTCTTTGTGGATACGGATCGATCCACCGCCAAGCTCTGTACCGTTGAGTACGATATCATAAGCGATCGATTCGATCTCTTCGATATCTTCATAATCAAGTGTTTTTGGTTGTGTAAATGGATGGTGAAGGGCTTTGACACGACCCTCTTCTACCTCAAACATAGGGAAATCAACAACCCATAAGAATTCAAAAGTATCTTGAGGGATGATCTCCATGGTTTCAGCAAGGAAGATACGGAAACGTCCCATATAATCCCATACCAATTTCTTCTCTCCCGCACCAAAGAAGACAGCATCGCCTACTTGAAGCTCACAACGTTCTACGATTTTTGCAAGATCTTCTTCTGTGAAAAATTTCGCAAGAGGACCTTTGAGTCCATCTTCTTTCATCTGGAAATATCCAAGCCCAGAAGCGCCGAATTTTCGTACATAATCTTCAAAGCTTTTCATTTGGCGTTTTGAGAATATTTCATCACCTTTTGGTACCCTAAGCGCTTTGATACGATTTTTCTTAGGTGCTTTTGCGATGCTTGAGAAGATTTCATTGTCACATCTTTCGAAGATATCGATCACATCTACCATCGCCAGATCATAACGCATATCTGGCTTGTCTGAACCATATTTTTCCATCGCTTCACTGTATGGCATACGTTTAAATGTCTTTGGGATATCAAAACCACATGCTGTAAATACATTATAGATCAGTTTTTCAGCCACATCGATCACATCTTCTTGATTACAAAAGCTCATCTCAACGTCTATTTGGGTAAATTCTGGTTGTCTATCTGCACGTAAATCTTCGTCTCTGAAACATTTTGCGATTTGAAAATAGCGATCAAATCCACCTACCATCAAAAGTTGTTTGAAAAGTTGTGGTGATTGGGGGAGGGCATAAAACTCACCATGGTGTACACGAGAAGGGACGAGATAGTCTCTAGCCCCTTCGGGTGTAGATTTGGTAAGGATGGGTGTCTCTACTTCAAGAAAATGAAGATTGTCAAGAGCATTACGTGCTGCAATCGTTGCTTTGGATCTTAGTTTGAAAATATCGTATGATTTTTGTGTACGAAGTTCAAGATATCTATGTTTGAGTTTGATCTCTTCATTGACTTTTTCATCGTTTAATTCAAACGGCATTGGTTTCGAGCGGTTCTCGATCGTAAGTTGGGTGACAACAATTTCGATTTTTCCTGTTTTAAGCTTAGGGTTTTCTAACCCTTCGCCCCTCTCTCTTACCTTTCCTGTAGCAATAAGAACAAACTGGTCTCTCACCTCTTCAGCGATTTTGTGTGCAGAGGCATTGTCAGCCGGATCACACACAAGTTGTACTACTTCATCTTTATCTCTCAAATCGATGAAGATAAGTCCACCATGGTCTCTTCGGCTAGAAACCCATCCAGCCACAGTGATCTCATCACCGATATGTTTTTCGTTAATCTCTGCACAATAATGTGTTCTCATCGACGATCCTCGCAGTTTTCTAAGTATGGACGCGGATTATATCAAAAAGTACTTTAGGGTTAAATTCATCCCAAAAAAGTGTCAAAATGAAAGTTTTTGAAGAACTAACAGTAGATTTATGATACCCTAACACTAATCATTAATTTTTGAGGATAGCATATTGAGTGACCATAGATTAGAGAAGATCAAAACAGCTGGATTTATACTAAAGCCAAACGATCCTGGGATTAAAGTCTTGTTTGAACGTATCAGATCAGAGTTTGAAGCCAAAGGGATTACGGTCTTGTTGGCTGAACGTTCAGCTGGTATGATTGGACTTCAAGGTATCCCTTTTGAGCAGATGTGTGAAGCGTCTGATTTCTTGGTCTCTTTGGGGGGTGATGGCACACTTCTGTCATTGGTGCGCCGTAGTTATGGACATCATAAACCTGTGGTTGGGATAAATGCAGGCAATTTAGGATTTTTGGCTGATATCACGATCGATGATGTCGATAACTTTTTATCGCAGTTGCTCAACGGAGAGTATCGTATCGATGAGAGGATGATGATAGAGGGGTATATCCGTAAAAAATCGGGAGAAAAACAACCTTTTTTCGCTTTTAATGATGTCGTTATCAGCCGTCCTGTCATCTCTAAAATGGTACAGATCAATGCAGCGATTGATGGAGAGATGTTTAATGGCTATAAAGGCGATGGGTTGATTGTTGCTACGCCCACAGGTTCTACGGCGTATAACTTAGCATCGGGTGGTCCAGTGATGTATCCTCTGACCGAAGCATTTATTTTGACCCCTATTTTAGCCCATTCATTGACCCAGCGTCCATTGGTGGTCCCTGCTGATTTTACCTTGGAGCTGAGTTCGCCAGATGAAAAGATAATCGCTATCATCGATGGTCAAGATGACTATGAGGTTTTAGCAGGGGATGTTCTTGTAATCAAAGGGGCAAAAAGAGGCGCAAGGTTGCTTCACAGAAAAGAGCGAAATTATTTCTCTGTTTTGCGCGAAAAACTCTCCTGGGGTGACCGACATTGATAGAGCGTTTGTATCTTAAAGAGCTTGTCACATTTGATGAAGTAGAGTTAGAGTTCGATAAGGGATTGGTAGTTCTTACCGGACCAAGTGGGGCAGGGAAGTCGGTATTGATCTCCGCGATTCTCTCTAGCTTTGGTTTTACCACACAGGGGGCTGCGACACTTTGTGAAGTGACTCTTTCTAAACCTGCCGATTTGCAAAGTGATATGTATGAATTGGAAAGTGATATTACCTTAAAGACGCTCAAAAAAGAGAAACTACGTTATTTTATAGAGGGGCAAAATATCTCAAAAAAGGTATTGAACGAGATGTTTGACCCTTATGTGAAATATCTCTCTGTACGAGATAAGGGTGGACTTGAGTCTGAAACGCTTTTAGGGCTGATGGATCAAACCCTTATCCATACAGACAATTCGTTTAAAGCATTATACAAAGAGTATCGCAAAAGGTATAAAAATTATAAAGAGAAAATGGGTGAACTTGCTAAGATCAAAGAAGATGAAGCAAAACTAGCAGAGCTCATAGAATTCGCTACCTATGAGGTAAATAAGATCGCGAAGATCAATCCTAAACTGGGTGAAGAAGAAGCGTTGTTTAAAGTCAAACAACAACTCTCTCGAATCGATAAAATACAAGCAGCACTCTCCAAAGCTTCCCATGTGTTTACCCTAGAATCAAGTATAGAAGAGGTTTATCGGCTTTTAGATAAAGATGGTACTTTTTTGAGTGATGCTATGAATCAGTTGAGGGCTGATTTTGAAGAGACCCAAACACTTGCAGAAGAGTTAGCCGAAGTCAATGTAGAAGAAGTGTTGGATCGCTTGAGTGATCTTGCAGGGTTGAAAAACCGTTATGGAAGTATCGAAGAAGCGATTGCGTATAAGCAGACTAAGGAGAAAGAACTCTCAGGGTATCAAACGATTGAAAAGGATAAATCGCTTTTAGAGTCTTTTTTAACGATGGAGTTTTCAGAATTGAAGGTGTTGGCATCACAATTATCTCAAGCACGTCAAAGAGAAGGAGCAAAGATAGAAAAAGAGATCAAAGACTCTTTGGATGTACTCAAGTTGCCTCCATTGCGATTTGTTTTTGAGAGTACAGATTTAACTTATAGCGGTCTAGATCGTATCGAGGTGATGATGGGAGATTCTACGACCAATACGTTAAGTGGAGGAGAATTTAACCGTTTGCGATTGGCTTTGATGGCGACGATGGTACCTCAAGATGAAAAAAAACAAGGTGTATTGATTTTGGATGAGATCGATGCCAATGTGAGTGGTGATGAATCGATTGCGATTGCTGAAATGATCCAAAAACTCTCTTGGGCTTATCAAGTATTTGCTATCTCGCATCAGCCACATCTTTCAGCAAAAGCGACGCAACATATTGTTGTGAAAAAAGTGGGAGGAAAGAGTGCGGTAGAGGTTTTAGATGATGAAGCAAGGGTGATTGAAATCGCTAGGATTATTGGTGGTGAAAATGCAACAGCTGAAGCATTGGAATTTGCGAAAAAATTAAGAGCCTAAAAGAGAGTAGTGTATGTTGATAGATACCCATTGTCATTTGGATGACGAGAGATTTAATGATGATTTAGATGCTGTATTGGCAAGGGCTAAAAAAAATGGGGTAACGCAATTTATCATCCCTGGTGCAGATCCAAAAACACTTTCCAAAGCAGTTAGCTTAGCAGAAAAATATGAAGAGATCTATTTTGCAGTGGGTGTACACCCTTATGATGCTGATGCATACGATAAAACTGCTTTGGAACCATTCGTAACGCATCCAAAATGTATTGCGATAGGGGAGTGTGGGTTGGATTACTTTAGGTTGCCAGAAGATGAGGAAGAGATTATCGCCCAGAAAGCGTTGCAAAAAAAGGTTTTTGTAGATCAAATTCTTTGGGCAAAAGCGTTAAAAAAACCTTTAATTGTCCATATTCGAGAAGCAAGTGCTGATTCACTTGCATTGCTTGAAGAACATGCTGGAGAAGAGGGTGGTGTATTGCATTGTTATAATGCAGATGAATCACTTTTAAGGCTTGCCAAACGAAATTTTTATTATGGTATCGGCGGGGTGTTGACATTTACCAATGCAAAAAAATTGGTTCATGTTTACCCTAAAATTCCTTTGGATAAATTGCTTATTGAGACAGATGCTCCCTATCTTACGCCACACCCTCACAGAGGAGAGAGAAATGAACCAGCCTATACACTTTTTGTCGCAGATAAAATGGCGGAATTTTCTGCCAAAACAAGAGAAGAAATAGAAACGATCACGACACAAAATGGACAAAGATTGTTTCGCTTTTGATCCTCTAAAATTGAGGGTATATCAAGCAAAAACAAAGTCAAATAAAGGGATAATATATAGGCAAAAAGCGGGGTGTTTTATGAATCGATTGGTCTCATTTGCATGGTTGATCATCGTGTTTGTTGCATCCTCTTGGGTGTGCACAGGATGTACTTCTAAACGAGAGTTTAGCGCTACGCAATATACAAGCGAAGCAAGACATCGATCCACCATGCGTTGTTATACTGTTTTGGGAAAGCAATATACCCCTACTTATGTTCAAGTAGGACAGGAGATGGAAGGTGTCTCTAGTTGGTATGGTCCTGATTTTCATGGCAAACAAACCAGTAGTGGACAAACGTACAATATGCATGCACGAACGGCAGCACATAAAACATGGCCGATGGATACGATGGTGAAAGTCAAAAACCTCGAAAACGGCAAAAGTACAGTAGTCCGGATCAACGATAGGGGTCCTTTTAAACAAGGTCGTATTATCGATTGTAGTTATGCTGCTGGGAAAGAGATAGGTTTGGATCGTATGGGGGTTGCCAAAGTGAAGATCGAAGTCGTTGGATTTGCAGGTAAGGTAGAATCGCCTCAAGCGATCGCACAAAACAAAATATCAACAAAGCCAACCCGTATCAAACTTAGTAATTTTGGGATCCAAGTGGGGGCTTTCAAACGTTATGCAGGTGCCCAAATATATCAAAAACGATATAGTAAAGGGGATTATGGGTGTTATCAAAGTGTGATCAAACGTTTTGATGATGCAGATGGAACACCTTTGTATCGCGTATGGTTGATGGGATTTGATTCGGAGCAAGAGGCTGAAGTGTTCAAAAAGAGCCATCAGCTAACAGGTTCATTTACGGTTAGAGATTAAATAAAGACAGGAAAGAAAGATGATTGAAGTACAAAGAGAAACCAAAGAGACACAAATTTCGGTGAAGCTAAACCTTTATGGTTCTGGTAAAGCAAGTATCGATACTGGTGTAGGATTTTATGACCACATGCTCGAAGCCTTTACCAAGCATGCACATATCGATATGGAAGTCTCTTGCAAGGGAGATACCCATATTGATGACCATCATACTGTTGAAGATGTCGCGATCGTGATAGGTCAAGCATTACGTCAAGCGATTTATCCTGTTAAGAGTATCGAGCGATTTGGGAATGCAACGGTAGTTATGGATGAAGCGAGTGTATCGTGTGATATCGATCTTTCTAATAGAGGGTATTTAGTGTTTGAACTTCCTATTGGGGGGAAAGTAGGAGAGTTTGATGTTGAGTTGGTCGAAGAATTTTTTAAAGCATTTACCTTTAACCTCCCTTTAACCTTGCATTTGATTTATAACCGTGGAAAAAATAAACACCATATTATCGAAGCAGCGTTTAAAGCACTTGCGGTGGCATTGCGTAGGGCAGTCACGGTGAATGAAAATGCTGGTATACCAAGCACGAAAGGTGTCCTGTGAGTATAGAATTAATTGTATTAGATGTCGATGGTACGATGACAGATAGCCGTATCACTTATAGTGAAGCAGGGGATGAAATCAAATCATTTAATGTGAAAGATGGATTAGCGATTTCGTCATGGAGAAAACTTGGTAAACAAGTAGCGATCATTACAGGAAGATCTTCTGCGATTGTGGCGCGTCGTGCGCAAGAGTTACATATAGAACATTTTTATCAAGGGGTTGAGAACAAAAAAGAGGTCTTAGAAAAACTTCTTGAGAAGTTAAATTTGAGTATGAAAAATGTCGCAGCAATAGGGGATGATCTTAATGATTTGCCGATGCTCAAAGCAGTTCAAATCTCTTTTGTCCCAAGGGATGCGAGCCCTTATGTGGAAAAAATTTCTACAGTAGTGTTGACTAAAAAAGGTGGCGATGGTGCTGTACGGGAAATGATAGAGCATCTGATTAAAAATGAAGGGCTTGAAGAGAAGTATTTGGCACTATGGGAATAAAGCTAGAATATCTTTTAACCATTTTAACTGTAGGGGTTTTACTCGTTTTTTTGTTGATAGATGTAGAAAATACGCAACAGAAAGTGACGGGTTCAACCAAAGAGCTTGAATTTAAAAATACGTTGTTGGTAGAGGTCGATACACACGACGTGAAGTCTTATACCTATAGTGTTTATGGAGAGCGTGATCGTGATGTGTTGAAGTTAGATACAGTTGTTTATATCACACCTACGATCGAATTTCTTGTATCAAAAAAGGGACGTTTTGAAAATCATTTGCTTTATTTAGATGGCGATGTGGTACTACAGGAGAAAGATGGATATAGGTATGAAACCCAACATGCCATCTATAATGAGACCACGAAAATTCTGAATATTGTCTCTCCTTTTTTTGGGGTTGAAGGGAATAATACCATAGAGGGGGAGAGTATGGTGTATGATACACAAAAGAAAAAAGGGACAAGTTTAACAGTAGATACTGTACTTGAAGTTTCAGAAAAATAAAATGAAAAGAGAATACAAAAAGGGGGCTGGATTGCATATCTTAAAGATCATGATGTTATTGATGATGATGCAAATCGTTTATGCAGAGAAGATCCATATTACCTCTCTTTCTATGGAGGCAGAAGAGAATAAAAAAGAGGTCCATTTCATCGGTGATGCAAAAGTGGTAAGGGGTATTGATTGGCTTCATGCAGATCGTGTCGTTGTCTATTTTGATGCCAATGATCAAATCATCCGATATGTTGCTATCGGGAAAGTGACCTTTGATATTACCAAAGAGGATAAACATTTTAATGGTAAAGCCGATAAAGTAGTCTATGTGATTCATGAGAGCCATTATCTGCTTGAAGGACATGCCGAGGTCGATGAAGTGTTAAAAAATCACCATGTGGATGGAGATAAAATCACACTCGATGTTGTTACAGGAAAGGTACATGTGCAAGGGAGTATAAGTAAACCTGTAAAGTTGATTCTTGAAACGAAGGATGAAAATGGAAAATAATCCCCCGCGTATTGTGGAAGCAACATTTGTAAAATCAGCACAAAGCCTTGTGGATGCTTTACCTGAAAGTATGAGTGAAGTAGTCTTCTTAGGACGTTCTAATGTGGGTAAAAGTTCTACATTAAATGGTTTAACCCAACGCAAAAATTTGGCAAAAAGTTCTGCAACGCCTGGAAAAACACAATTGATTAATTTTTTTGAAACACGTTAT
>JBEAQM010000042.1:0-18922 GCA_041163845.1 Pseudomonadota bacterium
ATTACAGGTCGTTTAATGAGCATATTTTCTTTGGCAAGCCATTGCGTTTTTTCTGTATCACTTAAAGAAACTTCTTTGAGTTTAAGGGTACGGTAAGTTGTACCTTTGGTATTAAAAAGGGTATCAATGTCTGTATGGGTTAACCACCCTAAAATTGTATCCAGATCGACAGGTGTTTCTCTAAAATTGATAAATTCGTATGGGATGTGATTGGCAGTAAGGTATTTGAGCGCTTTTTTAACGCTATCACAATTTTTTATCCCATAAACTTGTACCATACACTACTCAATAATCGCTGGTACGATGAAAAAATCATCTTGGCTTTGAGGTGCATGAGAAAAGATAGATTTGGCAACCGATTCATCGCAGATAGGGGTATCTTCTCTTAATGGGGTCCCACCTTCTAGCGTTGAAAATGTAGGAGCTAAATGGTCGGTATCAAGTTCATTAAGATTGTCTACATAATTCAAAATACCAGAAAGCTGTTCGATCACTTGGGCTTTTTTTGCATCTGCTATTTTGAGGTGAGAGAGTTTTTCTAATTTGCTTAAAACAGCGTTATCTATTTGCATATATGCCTTTCTATATATTAGATCTGATAATGGATCTTATTATATATTAATTTAGTTTAAGATATAAATAGGCTTATTAATCGTAAAAATTTTTTAAGGAAAGACTATGATGCAACAACTTGATATGAATTCAGAAGAGTTCAAATTGGAATTAGAAAAAACAAAACAATTTACCGATAAAGTATGTGAAAGTAGAGGTTGGGTGTATAACACCAATGAAGATATCAATGAAGGTGTGATTATGGGGCTTGCCCGCCATAAGTTGCTTTTTGGGAAAAGATTTTGTCCTTGTTTTATGGTCGAGCCTGATCCTGAAAAAGAGGGAAAGTTCAAAAGTTCAGATGACAGAATTTGTCCTTGTAAACCAGCCATAGAGAAAGAGATACCTGAGCATGGGGTGTGTCATTGCCAAATTTTTTGTACACCAGAGTATGTAGCAACACTAAATTAAGTAAAAGATATTTTTAACTTAACAGCAGATTATAATATTGATTGACTATAATTCGGGTTTTTTTCGAATAAGTTAGGAGATAATATGCAAACATGTATTGGAAAAACAGATATCAGTTCTGAAGAATTGGTGAAACTTTTAAAAGAACGAGAAGAGGGTAAAAGAGATTTTCTTTTAGTAGATGTACGAGAAGATATGGAGTTTAAGATGGGACATATCAAAGGGGCTGATTTGTTAAAGCCTACTTCAACTTTTCCACAATGGGCTCAAGATCTTTTTAATGAAACGCAAGAAAAGCTTGTCGTATTTACCTGTCGTACTGGCAGTAGAAGTAAACAAGTACAAAATATTTTTAAGCAAAATGGACACCCTTGTGTAGTGAATCATTCTGGTGGTATCGTCTCTTTTCGTGGTGATATAGAAAAATAATATGCCAAAAATACTCTATCTTCATGGATTTGGATCTTGTGGAGAAGGGAATAAATCTGGATACTTACGCTCCTTTTTTGGAAGCGATGTCGTCATCGCTCCGGATCTTCCAGCTTCACCTCTTGAGGCTATCGACCTAATAGAATCTATACTTTTTTCACATCCCGTAACACTTCTTATTGGTTCATCTTTGGGCGGATATTATGCAAGCTATCTGGCGGAGAAGTATGGGATGAAAGCTGTCTTGATCAATCCTTCGACCCAACCATGGAAAACATTGGCGCCTTATGTGGGATGGCACAAACGTTATTGTGATGGTGAGCCATTCGAACTCAAGGTAAGCGACCTTGAAGCATTGAAAACATTGCAAATACATCCAAAGAAAGGGCAATATCTACTCCTTTTGCAAACAGGGGATGAAGTTTTAGATTATACTAAAGCACAATCTCTCTATAATAAACACAAAATTATCGTTGAACAAGGTGGCAACCACCGTTTTGAAAACGTGAATGAATATCTTTTCATGATCGAAAATTTTATGGAGAAATGAGTTTATATGAATGTTGTTGATCTATGTTTAAAATTGTTAAGCTTTGAGTCTGTGACCCCAAATGATGGAGGTTCTTTGGCTTTTATCGAAAGCTATTTGGATGGTTATGAAGCGATTTATGTCAATGAAAATGGGGTGAAAAATCTTTTTTTGAGCCAAAAATTTTCTGAAGGTCCACACCTTTGCTTCGCTGGGCATGTCGATGTCGTTCCTCCAGGAGAGGGATGGGAGACAAATCCTTTCGTGCCCATGATTAAAGAAGGCAATATTTACGCCCGTGGAACGCAAGATATGAAAAGTGGTGTTGCAGCTTTTGTCCAAGCGTGCAAGGAGGTAAAAGGGTTTAAGGGAACACTCTCTGTTTTGCTTACATCTGATGAGGAAGGGGATGGAGAATACGGCACCCGTATTATGCTCGAGCATCTTAAAAAGATCGATTTTTTACCCCAGTACTGTATCGTGGCAGAGCCCACATGCGAAAAAGTATTTGGTGATGCTATCAAGATAGGAAGGCGTGGCTCTATCAATGGGTATCTTACTTTGCATGGAAAGCAAGGGCATGCAGCTTATCCAGAAAAAGCGATCAATCCGCTTCATCAAATCGCTCCAATATTAGAAAAAATTGCCGGGATTAATTTAGACGAAGGTGATGCCGATTTCGCCCCAAGCAAAATGGTGTTGACCGATTTAAGATCTGGTATGGAAGTGACTAATGTAACACCAGGTACATTAAAAATGATGTTTAATGTCAGAAACTCCACAAATACTTCACAAGAGAAGGTTAAGCTTCATGTTGAGAATGCTTTTAAGGGACTTGATTATGATTTAGTACTCAAACAAGGCTCTTACCCTTTTGTGACCAATAGAGACTCTGCAATCGTCAAACAGCTGACAAAAAGTATCGAAACGGTTACAGGAGTAAAAACGAAACTATCGACAGCAGGTGGAACAAGTGACGCTAGATTTATTAGTGCTTTTGGGGTAGATGTAGTTGAATTTGGTGTCATTAATGATACGATTCATGCACCCAATGAACGTACCTCTGTCAATGAAGTAGAATCACTTTTTTTAGTGTTTCAGGATATTATTAAAACATTTAATCAGGAGTGAAATCGATGAAAAAGATATTTTTTGCGTGTGTGATAGTGACAAGTACAGTTTTTTCGCTAGAGTGGGTTAAAGATATTCCTACAGCATTTGCTTTAGCCAAACAAGATCATAAAATGGTGATGGTTTATGTCGAAGGAGAAACGTGTCGTTGGTGTAAAAAAATGAAACATCGAACGCTAGAAGATTCTCTTGTAGAAAAGGAATTAGCAAATCTTATTGTGGTGAAAGTATTTCAAGAAGATAGCGAAGCGATGGCATCTTTACCCAAAGTAGATGGGGTACCGACGACTTTTTTCATGAACGAAGAGAAGAAAGTTTTTGGTGAGGTATTAGGGTATTCCAGCGTGGATGAGTTTCTTGACTCTCTTAAACAAGCGACAACCGCTACAACGAAATAAAGATGATTATGTTTCCCTCAAAAAGGATGATTCATATAGGATTTCTTTCCTTTTTGATCGCTTCGCAATTGATAGCGCAAAATATCAACGTGAGCGAGTTTAAAAGTCAAAAACATGAAGTGATACAAACATTACATGCTCCCAAAAATAGCCACGATGCATTTGCAAAATTGCCATGGGAAACCGACATGCAAAGGGCATTCCAACGTGCTAAAAAAGAGCACAAAAACGTTATACTATTGATACAAGACCCCTGGTGTAAGTGGTGTAAAAAAATGAAAAATGAGACCCTTTCTGACCCACGTGTACAACGAATGTTGCGCAATTACATTCTGCTTACCATAGAAAGAAGAGATCAAAAAACAGTTCAAAAGATCGAAGAATTCACAGGTGCGATACCGAGTTTTTATTTTATGGAGCCTAATGGAGAGGTGTTTGAATCTGTGATAGGGTATTTCCAGCCAGAAGATTTTTTACAATTTTTACGAGAGATTGAGGAGTCTAATTAAAGATGTATAGGCGACCTAATTTTACCGAATATATTATGGCAAGATTGGTTACTTTAGCTGTATTTACGGCTATCGTGTTTGCAATGGTATTTTTATTTTTTATCTCACAGAGTGATCTGGCTTGGAAAGCGATAGGGATTTTAATTTTAGGTTTTTCGATTTTTATTTACGCGATTTATCGTGGGGCAGAGCGAATGCAAAGGGAACTACGCATCATCAATGAATATTTAGAGAATTTAGATACCACAGATGCGATTGAATATAAAGCACATTTTTTTACCCAAGAGTTCGAAGATATCAATCAAAATTTAATTAAAGTGCTTGATAGTGCCAAAAAACGTGAAGAGGTAAAACAAAGATACAATGCAAAACTCAAACTTAAAAATCGTCAAAGAGGCGATATGATCTCAGCTCTTGCTCATGAGTTTCGCAATCCTGTCGCATCGATTATGGGATATGCCCAAACATTGGAAGAAGATAAAGATATTTCTGCACCATTGCGGGAAAAATTTTTAACGAAAATTTATAATAATGGTATCAAAATCGAATCCTTATTAAGTCGTTTGGTTTTATGGAATAAATTTGAAAGTGGGGAAGCGACACTCCATAAAAGCAGATTTGACATATATCTTTTAGCGCAAGAGGTAAAAGTCTCATTGGGGGAAAAGTATTCACAAAGAGAGATCCTCATAGAAGGGACCAATTATGTTATTGATGCGGACCGAACACTTTTGGAAATTGTATTGAAAAATTTGGTTGAAAATGGGTTGAAATATTCTAAAGATCAAGTGGTGATACGGATCGAAAATGGGGAAATATCTGTCATCGATTTAGGTGCAGGTATCTCCTCTGATGATATCGGTAAGGTGACGAAAAAATTCTATCGTTCAGGGACACATTCATGGGATAATTCCATGGGGTTAGGGCTTTCTATCGTGAAAAAAATATTAGAGATGCATGGAACTACACTTGAGATAGTCAGTGAAGAAGATCAAGGTTCTACATTTTCATTTCATATTTAATTGATGAGTGTGTTCATATTTTTTGATTAATTTTTCTATTTTAATTTTATTTTTGATACATTGTAACCCAATTGTTATCAAAACACTTCTTGAATAATCATTTTTTAATTCAAACTTTAATACCATAAATCAAGCGATAATCCCGCATCTAAACAGATAATGGATACTTATAATTATTATAAGATAGCTAAATTTAAGGAGGAAGCATGAAGTTAGGTTTCTTAGTTGACCTGAACCTATGTATGGGTTGTAAAGGTTGTGAAGTTGCTTGTAAAGTGGAAAATGAAGTGCCACTTAGTACTTGGCGTTTACGTGTAAAATATATTGATATTGGAACATTTCCAGATACATCACGTTCATTTACACCGCTAAGATGTAATCACTGTGAGTCTGCACCATGTGAGCGTATTTGTCCAGTATCAGCACTTCACTATTTAGAAAATGGAATTGTGAATGTGGACAGCGCAAGATGTATTGGTTGTGCTGGATGTATGATGGCATGTCCTTATGGAGCGATCTATATGGATCCTGAAACAAATACAGCAGATAAATGTACTTATTGTGCACACCGTATCGAGAGTGGTATGATGCCAGCATGTGTCGTTGCTTGTCCAGTTGAAGCAAATATCTTTGGTGATCTTGATGATGATCATAGTCATATTTCAACATATATCATGGCACATCAAGGTGGCGTACAAGTACGTAAGCCAGAAAAACACACAAGTCCGACACATTTCTATGTAGGTGGTGGTAACCAAACGTTGAACCCACTTGCACATCAAAGAATTGAAGGGTATAACTTGTTTAACAACATTACACACCTTGATGCTATAGGGGATAAAAACCATACAGTATTAGACAGATTCTTAGCACCATTTGTTGGACATGAAAAATACGACAACAAAAGCTTTTTAGAGTTTGATAATAATACAAATGGATCACACGAAGAGGGAGGTCACTAAGATGGTAGAGAGTTCAATTCACGCAACGCAAGCCGTTGTCACATTAGATGCGGCACTTCCAGGGATCATCTGGGGTTGGATGATTACACTGAACATGTGGGCAAAAAGTATTGGTACAGGTGTCATCTTTTTAGGTGCATTTTTACTTTACAGACACAAAAGAGAAGAGATGCCAAACTTAAGATGGATCATGCCTTTATTGTCATTTGTGTTTTTAAATATTTTCCTTTTATTTACATTGACTGATCTTCATCAGCCATATAGAATGATCAATATCTTTACCCATCCACATTGGACATCAGCGATTACAGTAGGTGCTTGGATGGCTTCATTGTTCTTGTTGTTGATTACGATTATGTTGGTTATCGGTATTGGTGATGCATTTCCAAGTATTCCATTTAAAGGGTGCAAATTGACAGCGATGGGAAGAAAATATTCAGGTTTTTATGAAACCGTTTTCCCTTTTGTTGTATTTTTAGCGATTCCTGTAACACTTTATACAGCGATTATTATGGCAGAATCAAGTGCAAGAGAGTTGTGGCAAGCGCCTGCAGAAGTGATGCAAATGATGTGGGCAGCATTGATGGCTGGTTCATCTATGCTTATTTTTGTCTCTAATGAGTGGAGTAAAGAGGCAAGAAAAGATCTTGCTTTGATCCTCTCAATTGCGACATTCTTCTCTTTCATGATGTATATGGGTGAGTATTTCTTCTCATTTAAATCATCAGAAGCTGAAGCAACACTTGCATATGTACACGCTGGTGGTGAGTACAACATAGAGTTCTGGTTTGGTATGGTTCTTGGATTTATCATCCCATTCTTTATCGCTATGGGCAATATGAAAAATGAAAACAAAACGCTGCTTAGATTTGCAGCTGTATTGGCATTGGTTGGACTATACATGGCAAAAGATGTATGGCTTAAAATTCCACAAATGCTTCCGTTGAGTTAAGGAGAGAGATATGACAAAATCAATGAATAATGAAAATCCTACTTTTATCGAAAGCAGAAGAAGTTTCCTTAAAGGTACGGCTTACTCTGTAGCAGGTGCTACATTGGCGACAGGTGTATTTAAAACAGTTGTTGATACGCCAGCTATGGCAGAAACAAAATTTACACCAACACCTAAAACACTTTCATTCTATCCACCATTAGAAGAGTGGAATAGCTTTACTGAATTAGATGGAGATGATTGGAAAAGAGGCGGTACAGGTAGAAATGGTGTACGTAGTGAAGAGAACCCAGAGGGGATCAAAGCGACAGAATATATGCTTGTTCCCACAGCATGTTCAAACTGTGAAGCATCATGTGGTTTGACTGCATGGGTAGATCTTTCGACATACAAGGCAGGTGGACAACTTGCAGTTCGTAAATATATGGGTAACCCATTGCACTCAGGAAGCCGTGGAAGAAACTGTGCAAAAGGGTATGCAACTCAGTCACAAATGTATGATCCAGATAGAATTCCTTTCCCACTTAAAAGAGCTCCAGGTTCAAAAAGAGGGGAAGGTAAGTGGGTAAGAACCACTTGGGATGATGCGATGAAAGAGATCGGGCAAAAAATGCACGACACACTCGTGTCTGGTGATGAAATGTCTAAAAAATCTATGATGTACCATGTTGGTCGTCCAAATGAAAATGGTTTCGGACCACGTGTAATGCACTCTATGGGTGTCGATGGATACAATTCACACACTAACATCTGTTCAGCAGGTGCGAGACAAGGTACGATTCAGTGGACAAATGACGATAGAAACTCACCAGATTGGTCAAATGCCAAGTTGATTTTCTTGCAGTCATCACACGCAGCAGATGCAGGGCACTACTTCCAGCAAGCAGCAGGGCGTATTGCAGAAGCACGTAAAAAAGGTGCGAAACTTGTTGTTATGGATCCAAGACTTTCTAACTCTGCTGGTATGGCAGACTTATGGGTTCCATGTTGGCCAGGGACAGAAACAGCGCTTTATCTGTACCTTGCAAACAGAATCTTGAATGAAAAAGGGATCGATGGTAAGTCTCTTGTAAACCACAATTTCGTCAAAAATTGGGTGAACTGGGATAGATTGATGAAAGATAGAGAGTATCTTGCATTGCTTGTAGAAAAAGGGTATATCAAGTCTGTTCCTGCAGGGGATAGCTATGAAGATTTCATCACGATGATTTCTGAAATGTATTCTCCATATACACTCGATTTCGTAGCACAAGAGTGTCGTATCGAAAAGCGTATCGTAGAGAAGCTTTTTGAGATGTTTATTGATGCGGGTACAAGAGTGGCTACTTATATTTGGAGAGCAGGACCGATCGCTCACAAAGGTGGATGGATGATCGCTAGATCAGGTTTCTTACCGTTTGTGCTTCGTGGAGCTATGGCTGGGGATAAAGGTGGTATAGGTCTTCACCACTGGCATGTTATTTCTGTCAATGGTAAAGGAGATGCTGCAACAGTAGATGGTAAAGCACCAAAATCTATCGATGTATGGAATGAACTTGCTTGGCCACCAGAATATCCATTGAGCAGTTATGAGATGTCTCATATCTTGCCACACCTTCTTTTAGATGATGAGTGGAGAAACAAATGGAATGCAAAAGGGCTGAATGTACCAGAAAAACTTTCTGTTTATATTCCACGTATGTATAACCCAGTATGGATCAATCCAGATGGATTTAGATGGATCGAAGCACTCAAAAGAGAAGATAAGATCGAAATGTCATTTAACCTCTCTCCAACATGGTCAGAGACAAACTGGTACTGTGATTATGTACTTCCAGTAGGTTTGGCAGGTGAAAGACATGACCAACATTCAGAAGCTACTGAGCCAAAAAGATGGTTAAGTTTCCGTAACCCAGCACTTCGTGTTGCATTAGAAAAAATGGGATGGAAACCTACAAACCCTGCAAGAGCTACATTAGAAGCACACATCAAAGCAGGTCTTGGTGAGATTTGGGAAGAGATCGAATTCTGGGCAAACTTGATGACACATTATGTCGATCCAGATGGTTCATTGGGGATTAGAAAGCACTGGGCTTCAGCAGAAGATCCATCAAGAGCGATTACGATTCCAGAGTGGTACCAAGCAGCATTTGATTTGCTTCCAAACTTGAAAAAAGCAGCCAAAGCAGCATACCCTGACTCTAAATATCCTAACTATGAGATGATGAGAGACAGAGGAACATGGCTAGAAGAAGCAAATATTTATAGACCACAAGAAAGACCATTAAAAAAAGTGGGTGAAACTTATATTGCAGAAGGGCATGAGTTCCATGAGAGCGAAGTAACCAAGGATGAGTTTGGTGTCTTGATGGCAAAAGGTCATGATGGAAAAGAAGAAGCAATTGGTATCGAGATCGATGGTGAAATTATGGAAGGGTTCCATACACTTAGTAAGAAATTAGAGTTCTATTCTGAGTACTTTAAAGAGTGGAAGTGGCCTGAGTACGCTGTGCCTATCTATCCTACAACCAAAGAGGGTAGAGAGAAAATGACACACGTTGTTACACAAGTACACCATGACTTTATGCAAAAAGAGAATGAGTTCGCGTTGAATACGGTATTTAGACTACCATATAATATTCATACACGTTCTGTAAACTCTAAACATTTGATGGAGATTTCTCAAAACCATAACCCAGTCTGGATCTATACAGAAGATGCGAAACGACTTGGTATCAAGCGTGGTGATGCAATCAAGGTAACGATTCAAGATACAGTATCTGGTCTTGAGTCAGGTTATTTCATCGCGATGGCTGTACCAACTGAAGGTACAATGCCAGGTGTTCTTGCGTGTTCACACCATGCAGGTAGATGGAAACTTAAAAATGCAGTAGAGATCCCTGGATTCGAGCATAAACTTGGTGTTATGGGACTTGGTGCACCATTGTATGAAATGACAATGGATGGTAAAATCGGAACATTGAAACCAGTTGAAGGTCTTAATGAAGGTATGCAAGCACGTAGAGATACATGGCAGTTTAAAGAGTATAACAAAGACCTTGATAATATTTGGTGGGATGGTCTTTCTGGTTCTTGGCAAAATGCTGTTGCACCTTCACATCCAGATCCAATTGCAGGTAACCATGCATGGCATCAAAAAGTTGTCATTGAGTTAGCAGGTAAAGAAGATAAGATCGGTGATATTTATGTGAATTATGAAAACAACATGAAAGTCACTCAAGCGTGGAGAGATCAATTGACCCGTCCATTGAATGAGAATGATACTATCAGACGTCCTAGACACATTACACGTCCAGCTGCGCCATTGTCAGACAAGGCATATGCTGTTAATATCAAGTAAGATTTTCTTACGGAACTATACCCTCAAGTATTGCTTGAGGGTATCTTCACACTACTATTTCCCAGATAATTTACTGATGAATACGTCTTTATCTTGAAAGTGGTATTTGTGTCAAAATATTGAATATGAAAGAAGATGGATAAACTATGGATCAAATGAGACAAGAGACAGAAAATCGTATCGCTATTTATGCGTTAATTTCACGGTTGATGATGATTGAAGTGGATGAGACTTTTTTAGAGAATATAGAAAAAGATGAAGGGTTGCTTTCGTTTTTTCCTAACTATAAAGATTGGTCTAAGCGTAAAGAGTTATCTCGTGCAGAGTTGATCAATCAGTATTACAATGTCGATTTTACCAATCTCTTTTTGATGCATTTGGTTCCTTATGAGAGTTTTTATACAAGAGATGACCAGATGATTGAAAGTGGTGGTGACAATCCTGTGGTAGAGCTTTACAACGAACTTGATTTCCGTGTCGAGTTGGATGCGGCAAGGGTCGTGAGTGCAGATCATATCGGTGTGGAGCTTGAATTCATGTATATGTTGTGTATGGCACAGCAAAAAGCTTTAGCAGCAGAGGATAAAGAGGGATTGTGTGAATTGCTTCAAGTTCAACGTGCATTTTTGAAAGAGCATCTTTTAGAATGGGCACCGCTATTTTTGATCAATGCTAAACGTGAATCACGTACACCACTTTATCATGATGGCTCAGAGTTGGCATTGGAATTTTTGCTAAGTGATTTTGAATATATTACTGAAAATATAACGAAGTATTGTACGAATGTGGCATAATTAATGAAGCTTCATTTTGATGTGAGTCGTTGTGTAAGGGCAACGAGTAAATTTTCTGATTGTACCAAATGTATCGATGCGTGTCCTGATTCATTGCGATTGGCAGATAATTTACCCACATTTAGTGTTGCTACTGGGGTAGAGGCTGCAGCATGTGTGGGGGTATGTCCTACAGAAGCTTTTGCCCTTTCTGAATTCTCTACCACAGAATTTTTCTTTACTTTTCTAGAATCTAAAATACGGTTAATTTCGCCTAAGATTAATGTGCCGTGTCTCTCAGTGTTAAGTGTAGAACATATGATCTCTTTAGCATTGGTGAGCGAAGAAGAGATTACCTTAGATTTGAGTTCGTATGATGAAAGTTCTGTACTATTTGAGCATATTCAAAATCAGATTGAAGAGGCAAATTTTGTCCTTTCTAGCTTTTCACAGAAGCAACTTTTCACGAATCTCGACGAGACAAAAATAGAAGAAAAATCACCAGAGGAAGAAGAAACATCAAGACGTTCATTTTTGGGCAATGCTTCCCTTAAAGGGGTGATTAAGCAGAAAAAAGCGTTTGATGATGCAGTGGATGCCAATGCGTTACAACACTTTGAGATGGACCCCTCTATCATCGCTAAGATTAGAGAAAAAAAGTTGCCCAATAAACGTAAAATTCTTTTTACGGCACTCAAGCGCGCAAATGTACCAGCTGACTTTGAAATACTCCCACAAGAAGAAGTGAGCTTTACATCTCAAAAATTCGTTGATGCGTCATGTAATAATTGTCAAATTTGTTATCGTATTTGTCCTACTGGAGCACTCTCTTCTGATGGTAAATTTTCACTGATCCATTTTGATGCGATGCTTTGTGTGAAGTGTCATCTTTGTCACGATGTGTGTGAACCAAATGCGATCCATTTACAAAATGGATTTGAGATTAAAGAGTTTTTTGAGCCAACACAACGGACATTGGTTACATTCAATATTCGTCGTTGTAATGAATGTGGAAACAATTTTACTTATATGGGGGGCGAGGTGACCTGCCCACGTTGTAAAATAGAAGAGGAAGAGGCGATGTTTTTGCATGAAAATGCCAAACGTATGCAAGGGGAAGAAGGTTAATGTTAAAAATGGTACATTTTTCTGAGCCAGATGGCGAAGCTTTAGTGAGAGGAATTGAAAAGGGGTTTTGCCTCTTTTCAAGGAGAAAGATAGTATGAACCCACATGAGATTAAACCTGATACGGGACTCTGTACCATCATAGGACATAATGCTCAAACAGGTTATATGAGAAGGTATTTTAATAAGATACTCAAATCAAATCAAATGAATGCTACTGCTATCGCACTCAATATTACCGATGAGCATTTTGATTTTACGATGAGAAATGTGGCTATGTCTAAAGTAACCCAAATGATGATTGAAAAAGAGTTTGGAGTGAAAGCTGTAGAGTATTGTGACGATCTAAATGGGTGTGCGAAAAGAGAAAGGCGTATCGATTTTATCGAAGTGCATGAGGGAAAAATTTTTGGATATTGTTTGGATGATGAGGCGGTAAGTCTTTATAAAAAGCCAGAATTTTTAGATGATCAGATTATTTTTATCACGAAAATGATGCTGATCGCTAATCGATGGTTCGGTGTTAAGGTCGATACCGATATGATCCCACTATTAATAGGAGAGAAAGAATGAGAGATATAGACGAGTTAAGAAAAGAGTTTGAAGCGATCAATGAGAGAAATTTCAATGGTAATCCGGCACTTTGTGTAGATGGTTCATGCCCTTCGGATGAAGAGGTTGATCTGAAAGATTACCCCTCTTATACAGAAGCCCTCTATGCAAAGCTCATTGCACCCCATGTAAGCGGTATTTATATCTCCAGATGGGATATAAAAGATATTGCATTGGCAGCGGGTGATTCTATGGCGATCCATCCGCGTAAACGTATGTTTGAGCTTTTGATGAAATTTGCAACTAGTAGAGAAAACATGCAATCTGTGTTGGATGCATTGGAGAATCATATGGAAGAGAAGATCGCTATTTATGATGAGTGTATCACACGATTTCCAAACTCTTCAGAGGTATTCCAGCCTAAGATTGATAAAGCACGTAAAACGATGAAGCTTTTCCCACAAATTCTCGAAGAGTATTTTTCAGAAAACTAAAATAAGTTTGAGCCTGCTACACGATGCAGGCTTGAGATAGTGGATGATTAAAGCATAGCTTTATCGAGAGCTAAAAGTATCACCGTTGTGAGTAGTCCCCCTGCAATTCCTGCCAAGACATCATCTAGCATGACACCCAACCCCCCCTTAAGTTCTCTATCGATCCACCCGATTGTAGAGGGTTTCCAAATATCAAAAAGACGAAAACCTAAAAAGCTTAGAACGATAGTGGATTCAAGAGCATAATCAAAAGTAAGTGTCGTTGCAGTGGAGTATGCGATCATGAGACTCAGCCACATACCAGCAGCTTCATCGATAACAATTTCTTGTTGATCATGGATACCAGTCTTTTTTTCGTATTTGTTTACTTCAAAGATACCGATAACGGTAATGGCTAAGGTGAGGATAAAAAGTGTCTCCATCCCAAAGTAAAACAAAACCAAAAGCCCCACTGGTAAAGAAGCGAGAGTTCCTGCAGTCCCTGGTGCTTTAGGGCTAAGTCCTGCACCAAAAAAAGTTAAAAAGATTTTTTGAATAGACATGAAATCCCTTTTTATGTTAAAGATGAAGTTTGATAAAGTTTGGCAAGTTTGAGGTAAAACTGCTCTTCACTTTGTTCTTCTAGCAGACCTGAGCCTGGCATCAGTGCATAGTACATTTGCTGAAGGTTTTCAAATCGTTCAGGGAAAAGAGCCGATAAAATATTTGCCGATACCTCTTTTCTAACCAAAATAGAAGGGGGGATCAAGCCCGATTGAATGAGTTTCATAATTGAGGTTGAATCATAGTGTACATGATGGTGTTGTCCATGTGGACATGTTTGCATACTAACCAATGTCTTACAGGTATCACAATAGACATATTCATCAATGGTTCTAATAGTAATATCGATATCTTGGCATTGGTCAAATACAGAGCTTAAACGATTCTGATCGTAGTAGAGCCCTAATCCACCATGATTTTTACCGATCACCAATTCGCTACATCCGTAATTTTTTGCCAAAAGAGCATCGAGAATGAGCTCATTATATCCTGCAAAAATATAAGTATTTTCAAAAGGGATAATGATGACTTTATTTTGAGGCAAAAAATTATCTACAAAGGTTTTGAGTGCATTATAACGTATGTCATATCGTAATCCATCGGTAGTAAATGGTTTACGTAAAAAGATCACAAGCAAGTCAGAATCACTGATGGCTTGACGTATCATCCTTTCGTGTGCACGGTTAAGTGGATTGGCAGCTAGCATCATAGATGAAATATATTTCGCACCGGTTTTTTCTATCATCGCCTTGATGCGTCTGGTATTGTCTTCGATGAGTGGATACGAGATGGTATAGTCTCCGCAAACAGCGATTTTCCCTAGCCTAAGTATGGTATTGCGTACACCAGGGTGTGTTTTGTCTGCGGTTCCATAAATGTTTTTCAAGCGTTGGATCGGATCGACTTCAAATGTCTCTTCAACGATCAATTCACCGACTTTGAGTCCATTGTTTACCAGATCAATTGTCTCTCCTTTTTGAAGGGATTTGAGTACTTGATGGTTGGTGGTTCCTGTAGGTGCAAGGATAAATGAAAATGGGAAAGGGACACCTTTGTACATTTTTGTCTCATCTACAGCTTGCGCCTCTTTTTCATTCATAAGTTTTTCTACGGGAGAGATCAGACCAGCTTTGACGAGTGCTAGGGTTGATAACGCTTCTGTATCGATGTAAAGTGATTTATTTTTGTTTGAAGAGCCCATATTTTTTCCTTTTTTCCCATAAGCTTTTGCGTGAAATACCTAGTTTTTTAGAAAGTTCGGTATCTGGAAACTTGTATTGAAAGCTATTGACGATAAATTTGACATAATCATCGATCGTGAGTATCTCATTTTGGTCATAGAGCTTTGAATCGGTATTGAGTTTTAATGTTTCAAAATTTGATTCGAATTCGATCGTGCTGCACAAAATAAAATTATATTCTGGTAGTATCTCTAAAAGTCCATCTCTTTCGATTTTCTTTAGTTCTTGTATTTCGGTTAAGTACAGAAGAGAACTTGGACTACTTTTTTCGATTTTTTCTTTCCATTTTTTATCACTTAGGGGGATAAATGTGAGTAGTTTGTTGATTTTTTTTGCGTATTGGAAGACGATTTTATCGACTACTCTTTGATAATTAGTTTCTATGATAAGGGGTGTATGAATTTGGTCTATGTTGAAATCCGTTTCGATATCTTGGAGTAAATTTTCCATATACTCTTGATAAAGATGGGTTTGTTGTCTTAAAAATTGATACTCTTTATAGTGTTCTATTTTACGCATTAAATCTTCAAGCATAAATGGCTTCACGATATAATCTTTAGCCCCTAATTTTAAAGGCTCGCCCACTGTATCATTGTTAATATAGTTCACCATTAAGATGATAATTTTGTCTTGAAAATATTTGATGAGCGGTGCGATATTTTGACCAGGTAGATTGGTCGAAAGGAGATAAACATCGCCGTGGCTTTTCATCGCTTCTTTGATAGAGCTATAAATTTCTGTATCGTATCCATTTTCATTCAGCTTAGAGGCGATGCTTTGTGCCAAGTAAAGTTCATTTTCTACAATAATGATTTTCATATGTTTGTCCAATTAAAATAAGTTAAATTTGCAACAGCCTGTACGGCAACCCCCTCTTTTCGTCCTACAAAACCTAGTTTTTCTGCCGTTGTTGCTTTGATATTGACTAGGTGAGGGGAAAGTTTGAGTATCGATGCGAGCGATTCTCTCATGCGCGCTTTGTATGGGAGAATCTTTGGGGCTTCTGCCATGATCGTCAGATCGATATTGCCTATGACAAAGCCATAGGCATGGATCTTTTTGACTGTATCTTGCAACAATTGTTTAGAATCTACTCCTGCATAGCTCTGATCTGTATCAGGATAGAGTTCTCCAATGTCACCCATCCCTGCAGCACCCAGTAGCGCATCGATAAGGGCATGGATAGCGACGTCGCCATCACTATGGGCTTTAAATCCATAATCGACATCTATCTTGACCCCACATAAAAACATCTCTTTTCCTGACACAAAAGGGTGAATGTCTATCCCAAACCCTGTCAGTGTTTTAGACGAGGGTGCTTGTAGGCATGGGAGTTTTTTCAAATCTTCTATGGTGGTGAGCTTGTGTGCATCCAAAGAGCCTTCCACAAAATGTACCTTTTCTCCTAAAGAAGCGATGGCTGAACTGTCATCGGTAAAAAGTGTATCTGTATCAAGCGCTTTTTTGAGTAATTGTGTGCGAGAGAGTTGAGGGGTTTGGATGATTTGAACTTTTTCTCTGTCGATAGGAAGATGATCCATATAAAGTGTATCAATTGCGGGGAGTGCAGGTACGATACAAGCACCTTTTTCTTTGGCTTCAAGAATTCGGTGTATCATCTCTGTAGGGACACAACATCGTGCGATATCACTCACTAAAACATATTCTGCATTGACCTGTTCAAGTGCATTTTTGAGTGAAGCTTGTCTGTTATCGCCACCTACCACATAGGTATAAGAAGCAAAATGTTTCATGTAATCGATTTCATCTTGGGTAGAAACGATAATGATTTCATCAAATAAGGTACTTTGTTCAAATCGTTTTGCGACATGAAGCCATAGCGGTATCTCATCTATATAAAGCCACTGTTTTTTAGTCGGTGTATCGAACCTTGTGGAGTTTCCCGCACCTAAAAGTATCAAAGCAGTATGAGACATGCCTCTTCCTATTGTGTGTAAAATTGTAACGGATTATACAGATTGCTACCTTTACCCAATCTTTAAATAAGATAAAATAACTCTTATTTAATTTTTTTCAATCTAATTTAAGATTTGGTTGGTATAACTTCTTACAAATAACTTGAGAGTAGGAAACGATTATGAATGAATCAAACGTATTAGAAGCGTTGAAAAACGTTACATATCCAGGATTTACAAAAGATATCGTCACATTTGGTTTTGTGAAAGATATCATTATCAATGGCACTTCGGTGTCATTGACCGTTGACATCACTTCTTCGGCAGATGAAGTGAAAGCACAAATTAAAGACGAAGCAACACTAGAGCTTCAAAAGATTGGATTTAAAGAGATCGGTATTAACATCACAGCACCACAAGCACCCAAACAGATGTCTAATTCTGTAAGTGGCAAAAACATTGCACCACACGTGAAAAACTTCGTGATGGTGAGTTCGGGTAAAGGGGGCGTTGGGAAATCAACGACTTCGGTCAACCTCGCAGTGGCGATGGCAATGCAGGGAAAAAAAGTAGGACTTTTGGATGCAGATATTTATGGACCAAATATCCCTCGTATGATGGGTGTAGCAGATCAAAAACCTGAAATCCATGGAAACAAAGTAATGCCTCTTAAAGCCTATGGTGTAGAGATCATGTCTATGGGATCATTGATGGAGCCAGGGCAGTCACTGATTTGGAGAGGTTCGATGATCATGAAGGCGATCGAGCAGTTCCTTAGGGATATCCTCTGGTCAGAGCTAGATGTACTTGTGATAGACATGCCTCCAGGAACGGGTGATGCGCAGCTTACATTGGCACAGTCTGTTCCGGTCACAGCAGGTATTACGGTGACGACACCGCAAGAGGTATCACTAGATGACAGTAGACGTTCACTTGATATGTTCCAAAAATTACATATCCCTACAGCGGGTATCATCGAAAACATGAGTGGATTTATCTGTCCTGAGTGTGATGCAGAGTCAGATATCTTCGGTATGGGGACGACAGAACCAGTGGCAAAAGAGTATGACACGAATGTGATCGTGCGTATCCCAATAGAGCCAGCGATTAGAGTAGGGGGAGACACTGGTATGCCAGTAACGTATCATAAACCAGATTCTGAAACAGCCAAGCGTTACCAAACAGCGGCTTCTAACCTTTTAGCGTTCATCGATAAAGTCAATGCAGAAGGTGGAGCAAACAACCAAGCGATCCAGCCAACGACACCTCCAGGTGTCTCTGCATGTAGTACAGGTGCAAGTGCAGCTGCTTCTACACCTGCCAAAGCAGAAGGTGGAAGCTGTGGTACAGGGTGTGGTTGCCACTAATTTTTAGACCTCTTTAGCATTATCTTTGTACGAAGATGATGCTCTTTTTTTATTTTCCTTATAGTTTATTTTCTTACGATTAAAAGATATGCTCCGTATCGTATTTTGGATATAATGGCACATATAAATCAAGGAGAGACTATGACATCTGCCCAAAAACTCAAAAACCTTTTAGAAAATGAAATTATCCCAGACTTAGAAGCGGCGATCGATGAGCTTTTTGAGGCGATCGATAAGAGTAAAAATGCAACCAAAGAGCAAAAAGAAGATCTCGAAGAGATGAGAGAGATGCGTACGGAGTGTTTTGCTATCGTGGAAGAGCTTAACCGTGATGAGCTCGGAGAAGATGAGATAGAGGAACTTCTTGCAGAACTTATGGATATGAAAACAGAAGAATAGTCTTCTGTTGATCCCATCACCTTGTTGAATTAACCGACATTTTTAAGATACCAACCATTTTTTATTTATCATAAAATACGAACAAGCTTCGATCAAAAAGAAGCATATGTTCAAAATATAAAAAAGATTATTTTTATCCGATTTAAGGATAAATCTAGTTTAGTTTTTATATAGTTCAATCTCAAACTCTCGGGGTGCTGACAGATTTTTGGTCTG
>JBEAQM010000043.1:0-8087 GCA_041163845.1 Pseudomonadota bacterium
TTAGTCGCAGCTTCTTCTGCTTGTGCTTGTTTGGTTTCCATTGCATCGATTTTGTTATACAACGCATCGATTTGTCTTTTAAGCATATCGACTTCGCTTGATGCCGTTGCCATTGTTGTCATCGCAGCTACTGCTACTGTTGATAAGATTATTTTTTTCATCTGGTTCTCCCTGTGTTTTTTTGATGATGCGGAAGTGTAAAACACAAAAGTAACAAAATGGAAACATTCATAGCTACAAAAAAATCATAGATCAAAAATAGAAAAATTGATGTAAAATATCAATATTTTTTACCAACACCGGAGAGCGCATGCAACGTATCTTTCACCCAAAACTCTTTACATTACTTCAAGAAGGGATTTCTAAAAAGCAGCTTTTCTCTGACCTCATCGCTGGGATCATCGTGGGGATCGTCGCACTGCCTCTTGCGATAGCCTTCGGGGTAGCCAGTGGGGTCTCCCCTGAAAAAGGGATCATCACTGCAGTGATCGCAGGGTTTATCATCTCTGCATTAGGGGGAAGCAGAGTGCAAATCGGTGGACCTACAGGGGCTTTTATCGTCATCGTGTATGGTATCGTAGAGCAGTATGGCATCGACGGACTGATTATCTCGACGATTATGGGAGGGGGCATCTTGGTCTTGTTTGGGGTGTTCAGACTGGGCAATCTTTTGCGCTATTTCCCCGAGCCTCTTATCGTCGGCTTTACCAGTGGTATTGCTCTGGTCATCTTCTCTACACAGATCAAAGATGCCTTTGGGCTCCCTATACAGAGTATCCCTTCAGAGTTTTTTGAGAAGTGGACGATCTACTTTCATCATCTCGCACAGATCAACCCTTATGCATTACTCATCACTGCCGCGACCATCCTCATCACAGTGTATTTCAAACACATTAGCGCGAAAGTCCCAGGTTCTTTCGTGGCGATCATCCTCTTAACCCTGCTGGTCCAAATCTTCGACCTTCCTGTCACAACCATCGGCACCTTTTTTAGCGCCATTGACAACCACATCACTTTCATCATACCACACTTTGAATGGAGTGATCTAAGCATCTATCTAGCCCCTGCCTTGACTATCGCATTACTAGGTGGGGTCGAGTCATTACTCTCAGCAGTCGTCGCTGATGGAATGACAGGGGGCAATCACCGCTCCAATACTGAACTCATCGCGCAAGGCGTTGCCAACATCGTCACCCCATTTTTCGGCGGCATCCCAGCCACAGGTGCCATCGCCCGTACTGCCACCAATGTCAAAAACGGAGGTCGCACCCCTATAGCTGGTATCGTTCACGCCTTGGTACTTCTTTTGATCATGCTCTTTTTTATCGATTTTGCCAAACTCATACCGATGTCGATCTTAGCAGGTATCCTCATCGTGGTCTCTTTCAATATGAGTGAATACAAATCATTTATATCTATCTTGAAGGGCTCCCCTTATGATTATTCTATTATGCTCATCACCTTTATTTTGACTGTATTGGTAGACTTGACTTTCGCGATACAAATAGGGATCGTATTGGCTTCTTTGCTCTTCATGCAGCGGATGGCAGATATGGATGAGGCAAAACTGGTCAAAAGTGATGATGAAGATGATATCGAAAACTACAACACACTACCCAAAGGGATAGCAGTCTATGAGATAGGGGGTCCACTCTTTTTCGCCTCTGCGAAGCAGTATGCGCAACAGCTTCATAATATAGGGCGTCAATCTAAAATAGTGATTATCAGAATGCGACATGTAGGCTTCATAGATGCCACTGCATTGCATAACTTCAAAGAGACCGTTCAAATCCTCAAAGAAAATGGGGTGATAGTGCTCACTTCTGGGACCAATGATGAAGTGTTTAAAACACTGATGTCACATAAGGTAGTCGATCTTATAGGGGAGGTCAATATGCACCGCACCTATCCAAGAGCGGTAGCACAAGCAAAAGCGATTCTAAAAGGCTAAAAACTACGCTTCTTCAGGATACACGCCAAACTTTCCGCCCATTTGGGTGAGGAATTCGACCATTTTTTTCTGACCAAGCTTTTTGGCATAGTCTTTAGGAGACATCCCTGTCTTGTCTGTCCCATTGACATCACCGCCACGGGCGATAAGCATCTTCATCATCTCGATATCAGAAAAACACGCTGCCAACATCATAGGGGTAATACCACTTTTTCTTTGTGAAGTGTTCAGATCAAACCCTTTATCTAAACAAAACTCTATCACCTCATAACGTTTAAACTTGATCGCCACATCTAACGCAGAGATCCCATCACTGTCTCGCTCCATCAAATCAGCACCATGGTCTAAAAGAACTTTGATCAAGTCTAATGAAGCATATTTTCGGATCGCATAAAACAGTGGTGAGATCGCATCATAGTCATCAAGCTCATACTCTTCGCCTATGAGTATAGGCTTATTGATATCAATCCCCTCTTTAATGAGAGATTTGAGCTTCGCTATCGAGTCATTTTCGATCGCTTGGGTTAGAGGATTCATCCGATATCCTTTCGGTTATTATTTTGTAATACTTTTTCCATACTATACCGCATCTCATTAAGAGAAAACTAAATTAAAAGGAGCAAAAGATGAAAATAAGTAAACCACTTAAAAAAGCGATCAAGCAAAATGGCAAACACTCACTTGTAGCGCAAACTATACTTAAACTTAAAGACTCAAAAGAGTTCTCTTACCTCATCGACCAAAAACGTTAACCGCTTTTGCGAGAAAAGCATACCTTATTTTTTCTACTATTTTCTTATCGTGACGCAAACGGGTTTATCCCACCCATGACACCCATCGCTTGAGATTTTTTATTCTCTTCTACTTTTTGATTCATCTCATTCATCGCTGAAATAAGCAAGATTTGCAATGACGCTTTATCTTCCAAAAGGGTATCATCGATACTTAAATCGACCACCTCTCCTGCCCCATTTGCAGTGATCTCTAAAAGTCCACCGCCTGCTTTTACACTGAGCAAAATATTTTTAGCTTGCGCTTCAATCTCTTTGGCTTTGGTTTGCATCTGCTCCATGAGTTTCCCCATGTTACCCAAATCCAATCCTTCGAACATTATTCTAATCCCTCAAATTCTTCCGCGATGGAGTTGTCCTCATCTACGATCACAATTTTAGGTAAATGATTATCAGCTTCCTCTTCATTCATCGTCGCATAGGCAATAATGATGATCTTGTCCCCTTTGTGTACTTTTCTCGCTGCGGCACCATTGAGACAAATATCCCCCTTGCCACGCTCACCAGAGATGATATAAGTGGAGAACCGTTCACCATTATTGATGTTAACGATATCGATCTTTTGCCCTACACGCATATTGGCTGCATCTAAAAGGTTTTGATCGATGGTAATAGACCCTACATAATTCAAATTTGCATCGGTGACTGTGGCTCTATGTATTTTAGAATAAAGCATAGTAATATTCATAACGCTTCCTATCTTTTTCTTTTTATATTTATACTCTCTGTGAGAAATTTTTTTGGATTATACCAAAATCCTCTCTATAGTTTTATTATACAACAATTTTCAAGTAGGAGGGAGGAAGTAGTAAGTAGGAATTACAGTATGTTTTACATTCGTAAAACTTTCATTTCAATAGAAGCAAGCAACGTTTGCAAACACTCACTCCTAATTACTAATTCCTACTTATCGCACAAGCGACGCTGGTGCGATAGGCTCACCCCACACTTCAGAAGGGACGACATATTCTTCTACGACTTTCCCGCCGATGATATGCTCCTCAATGATTCTGTCGATTTTCTCTTTTGTTAACCCTACATACATCGTATGCCCAGGCTCTACTAACATCACTGGACCTTGTTGACAACGGTTCAGACACCCCGTTTGGATCGGAGAAACTGTCCCGATAATCCCTTTCATCATCAACGACTGCGCAAGGTGTTGAAACAGTTGCTGCGATTCAGGATCGTTCGCTTTGACACATGAAGGTTTTGGCATCCCTGGAGGTGCCGACTGCTGACATTTGAAGATATAAAACGCTGGTTGTGGTATACCATTGACCATATTCATTCCTTTGAAATTTAATTAAGAGTATTTTACTCTTATTTTCTTAACAAAAAATAAATTAAGTAGGAGATAGGAAGTAAGAAGTAGGAATTCTGGTATGTTTTACTTATGTAAAACTTTTATAGTTGAATAAATGGTATTTCGCATGAAATGCTTACAAACATTGCTACTTCCTATTTCCTACTTCCTCACTAGCTTCTGCAAGAAGCGCGCGAACAACTTCTCTATCATCAAAAGGATACTTCACCCCTTTGATCTCTTGGTAATCCTCATCCCCTTTGCCAAGGATCATTAACACTTCATTCTTCTCAAGGTTCTCAAGTGCCATTTGAATCGCCAATCGTCTATCGGGTGTTGCCGTCACATGTTCTTTTCCATACAAGCCTACAAGAATCTCTTCGAGTATCATCTCTGGCACTTCGTCTCTAGGGTTATCGCTGGTGACATAAATCTTCTTGGCATATCTCCCTGCGACAGCCCCCATGCGTGGACGCTTCGCTTTGTCACGATTGCCCCCTGCGCCAAAAACGACAGAAATGTCACGGTCTTTCATCGCTTCAAGCACTTGCTGCATCCCGTCATCGGTATGGGCAAAATCGACGATCACCAATGGATCGCGACTTACGACTTCCATGCGCCCAGAAACACCCCCAAAATACTCTACCACTTCACAAATCTCTTCGATCTTTCTGCCCGTAAGCATCTGCACTGATCCGATCGCAGCCATGAGGTTAAAAAGGTTAAAAAGCCCTACCATCGGGGAGTGAAATGTCGCTTCTTGTTGAAGGTATTTGATCCCTGCTGTGATCCCGTGCAACAGTGAAAATGCCTGCACTTTAAATGTGGCGGGCTCATCGACCCCATAACTTTGTGCATTCACAGGATTATACGTAATATGTTTAATATCATCTTTGTTCAGCAATTTAGGAGATTCATCGGCGAAGAAAAGACTCTTAACGCGACGATACTCTTCGATAGTCTTATGGTAATCCAAATGATCACTGGTCACATTGGTATGGACCTTAAGCGCAAAAGTCAACCCTTCAATACGCTGTTGATCAATGGCATGAGAACTCACCTCCATCACAAAATAGTTGCATCCCATATCAAGGGTTTGTTTCATGTTGTGCAAAGTCTCTAAGATAGAAGGGGTAGTCATACTCTTCTCTTCGATACGCTCTTCATGGGCGAAAAGCCCTCGGGTCCCTTGGAGTGCAGGTTTTTCTCCCAAATCAAGCAACATAGAGTATATTGCAGCGGTGACAGTGGTTTTCCCATTTGTCCCGGTTACCCCTACCACTTTGAGCCGATCGACACCCCAAAAAGAGATTAGTTCTTTGACGTCAATAGCGGCAGGTTTTGGATCGAGTTGTTCATAATAGTGTCTGTTTTGCGCTGTTTGGAGAAAGAGTGTTTTCTCATCTATTTTTGTTGTATCGTCGGTTAAAAAAAGATAGTTGTCTTTGTGGAAATCTAATTTCACTACTTCTCTCCCCTAACCTTATGGTATAGGGCAAGTACTTCCTGATCATTTCCAAAAAGAGCAGCTGAAGAATCTAAATACCCTAACGCCATCTCATCAAATCCTTCTTGAATCAGCTGTGTGATAAAATCGATAAACTCTTGCTTATTCGTGATGATCACCTTAGTAGAAAACATGATATCTTCAAACGCTTTCTTAAAGTCACCCCTACTCTCGACCAATGCTTGAAAATCACTATAGCGTATCCCATCGCCATACTCTATTTGCTCTTCTAAAGGTTGCGCGAGTAATTCTTGGAGCTTATGCTTAGAACTATCCAGACTTGCAATAAGCCCATCGATAATCTCGACTGCATTCTCTTTTTCTGTTTTGATCATTTGGTAATAATCAAACAAAGCCTGCGCCTCTTCTTCGCTTTCGATCCCCAGATCACTCAAATAAACACCGATTTTCGCTTCATCTAAACTAGGATAATCTTTCAAGATTAATCCATAGCTTCTCAATGCTTTTGCATATTCCCCTTGCAAAAACTCATTTTCAGCCCTTTGCAGCAGAAGGTCTTGACTCACTTTGCTCATGTTACACCAATTGGTCTAATTTATCTTCAAATCCTGCAGGTACATTCGTCACTGTAATCTCAGGATGGATCAACGTTTGCATTTGTCGCTCTACCCCAAACTTGAGTGTCGTCCCCGAACTACTACACCCTACACAAGCACCTTGAAGCTGTACATATACTTTTCCACTTTGAATGGCGATCAATTTAATATCCCCGCCATCAAGCTTAATCGAAGGGCGTACCTTCTCTATCACATTTTCTACTGCTGGTTCAAGTTCTTCATCTGTGAATGGTATCACTGCTTTTTCTCCTTATTTCGTCTCTTACATCAAGAAACAAATACTACGATGATTATAGCAAAATCATCGTTATTCTAAAATGTGTTATACACAAAAAGTATCTGTTTGTCAATAATTGACTGTATGAAAGTATTTAGTATGTAATCTTGCAGATAGAAAATGAACGCTATTGTCTTTGGGGTATAGCAAATACGACCAAAAAGTTATCGTATGAAAATGAAAAGTTGGGGGAGTTGTATCCAAGGCAAAGCCTTGAAATACGGAAGTGTTTTTACTTATACGAGTTCGATGATCGCCATAGGCGCAGCATCACCTTTTCTCATACGTGTTTTAATGATTCTTGTATATCCACCATTTCTATCAGCATACTTTGGTGCGATTTCATTTACAAGTGCATTGGTACACTCTTTGTGTTGCAACATAGCAAAGATTGCTCTGTGTGCATTAAAGTCACCTGAAGCTGCTTTTGTAATCAACTTTTCATAGTAACTTCTAAGCTCTTTTGCTTTTGGCAATGTCGTCTCTATTTTACCCTCTTTTGTCAAAGCAATAGAGAGATTTTTCAGAAGCGCCGCTCTATGTGAAGACGTTCTATTTAGTTTACGGTAACCGTGCTTATGTCTCATACTATTTTCCTTTTTCTTCTAAGATGCAACTATTTTTTAAGTTGATCCATTTTCTTTACAAGTGCAATTCTTGTACTATCAGCAAGTTCAAACTCTGAACCATACCCTAAGTCTACAAGACAGTCTGTAATCTCATCTAAAGATTTTTTACCAAGATTTTTGATATTTTTAATCTCATTCTCATTCATCAAGATCAATTCACCAAGATATTTGATCCCTGCTCTGTCAAGTGAATTAAACGATCTAGCACTCAATCCAAGACTGTCAACCGTTTGCATAAATGGTTTGATCTCACCATCATCACTGCTTTTTTTAATCGGTGCTGCAGAGATATCTAAATCCAACACAGAATTAAACACAGAGAGTTGTTTGTTCATCGCTTCAAGTGCATTCGTAAACGCTTCTACTGGACCAATTTGTCCATCTGTTACGATATCAAATGTGATCTTTTCAAAATTAGGATTATCCTCTACCAAAACCGGATCAATCTTATAATTTGCTTTTCTTACAGGGGTAAAGAAAGCATCAAGTGCGATCGTATCACCTTCAACCTCATCTCTAAGGTCTTCACTTGGTACATATCCAATCCCTTTTGCTATGACAACCGTAAAATTGAGTGTAGCATCTTCGTTCAGTGTTGCTAGAGGAAGATCCCCATTTACCACTTGAACTTGATCATTATTCAAATCTTGTGCTGTGACCTCTTTGTGTCCTGAAAAACTGTATTTTAATTCAACCTTATCACTCTCGTCTTTAATTTTAAAACGGATGTTTTTAAGATTGATAATAAATACAGCCACATCTTCATGCATCCCTCTGATATTATCAAACTCATGCGCTGCACCTTCAATTTTCACTGAAATTGGTGCATACCCGATAGAGGATCCAAGGATCAATCTTCTTAATGGATGCGCAAGTGTTACGGCATAACCGCTCTCAAAAGGATAAGCAACGATCTCTGCACGATTCGCGCTGATCTCATTCACTTCTACTTCTGTTGGCATAAATGGTGCAATTTTAATTTTTCTCATCAACTAGCCCTTTTATCTGTAAGTAAAATTATTTCGAATATAGCTCAACGATCAAACGT
>JBEAQM010000044.1:0-9366 GCA_041163845.1 Pseudomonadota bacterium
CTCATCGAGATCATCAGTGGTATGGAATCAATGAAATAAATAGAGGAGAAGTAATGACAGGTAAAATCGTACAAGTTTTAGGTCCCGTTTTAGATGTGGATTTTACAGACTATCTACCAGAGATCAATGAAGCGTTAGAAACAACGTTTATGGTTAATGGTGTTGAACAAAAATTAGTATTGGAAGTAGCAGCGCAATTAGGTGATAACAGAGTTAGAACTATCGCGATGGATATGACTGAAGGTGTAGTAAGAGGTCAAGAAGTAAGAGCAACTGGAGATTCTATCAAAGTTCCTGTTGGTGAAGAAGTTCTTGGACGTATCTTTAACGTAATTGGTGATCCTATCGATGAAGCAGGTGAAGTCAATGCAAAACAATATTGGTCAATCCATAGAGATCCACCAGCATTTGAAGAGCAAAGTACTAAAACTGAAGTATTTGAAACAGGTATTAAAGTAGTTGACCTTCTTGCACCATATAATAAAGGTGGTAAAGTTGGGCTTTTCGGTGGAGCAGGTGTTGGTAAAACAGTTATTATCATGGAGCTTATCAACAACGTTGCAATGAAACACAGTGGTTATTCAGTATTTGCTGGTGTTGGTGAAAGAACACGTGAAGGAAATGACCTTTACCATGAGATGAAAGAATCAAACGTTTTGGATAAAGTTGCGCTGTGCTATGGGCAAATGTCTGAGCCTCCAGGAGCACGTAACCGTATCGCATTGACGGGACTTACAATGGCTGAGTACTTTAGAGATGAAAAAGGTCTTGATGTATTGATGTTCATTGATAATATTTTTAGATTTGCACAATCAGGTTCAGAAATGTCTGCACTTCTTGGGCGTATCCCTTCAGCGGTAGGTTACCAACCAACATTAAGTAGAGAGATGGGTGCACTTCAAGAGAGAATTACATCAACAACAAAAGGTTCAATTACTTCTGTTCAAGCGGTATATGTACCTGCGGATGACTTGACTGACCCGGCACCAGCTTCAGTATTTGCTCACTTAGATGCAACGACTGTATTGAACAGATCAATCGCAGAAAAAGGTATTTATCCAGCGGTAGATCCACTTGATTCAACATCAAGAATGCTTGATCCGCAAATCGTTGGTGAAGAGCACTATAGCATTGCTAGAGGGGTTCAGTCTATTCTACAAAAGTATAAAGACCTTCAAGATATCATTGCGATTCTTGGTATGGATGAGCTTTCTGAAGATGATAAATTGGTGGTTCAAAGAGCAAGAAAGATTGAAAAATACCTTTCTCAGCCATTCCATGTTGCAGAAGTATTTACAGGATCTCCTGGTGTATATGTGACACTTGAAGATACACTTGCAGGATTTAAAGGTCTTATCGAAGGTAAATACGATGAGATGAGTGAAGATGCGTTCTACATGGTAGGAAACATGGCAGAGGCTATCGCTAAAAACGATAAAATCAAAGCTAAGAACGCTAAGTCCTAATCTTACTAAAGGATAATTATGGAACTTATGAAGCTAGAAATCGTCACACCAAATGGTGTGATTTTTGATGCTGATGTAGTGCAAGTCACTTTGCCAGGCAGTGAAGGTGAATTCGGTGTTTTAGCTCACCATGCTACTTTGGTTACACCTCTTGATACAGGTGTGATTGTCATCAAAAAAACAGACAGTAGTGAAGTAGCGGTGGCTATTAACTCTGGTTATGTGAAGGTCGATGAACAAAAAACGACTTGTATCGTAGATGGTGCAGTGGCAGTATCTGGAGGAGATAGTGATCTTGCTCAAGCCCTTGAAGCGGCAAAAATGTTGCTTAAAAGTGCAGAGTCATCTAGTACTGCTATCGCTACAGCAGTGAGTAAAATAGAGCAAATAGGGAAGACTTTATAACTTGAATTCTCTTGCTACTTATTTCTTTGAAAGCAGTGCAATTACGATTGTTGTACTGCTTGTCCTTTCTGGGTATTTTATCGCTACGTTTTGGATCTTTTTGGATCGATTTTATATTTTAAATGCCCGTATTGAATCTGAGGGCAAATCACTCAAGCTACTTTATGCAGGTAAGTCAAAAACAGTGGCACATACGTCACTTATTTTTAGTTATCTCTCTAGAGTGAATATGCCAAACAGGGCTATTTTAGAAGCAGCAGCCTCTGATGCGATACGTGTCTCAACGCGTGGGCTTACATGGCTTTCTATTATTGCATCGACGTCACCATTTATTGGTCTTTTTGGTACAGTTATAGGGATTTTAGAAACTTTTAGTAAACTAGCAGGACAATCAAGTGCATCGTTAAATGTCGTTGCACCAGCCATTTCAGAAGCACTTATTGCGACAGCAGCAGGTATTTCTGTAGCTATTTTTGCGTATTCTTTCCATTTGGTACTAAAACGTAAAGCGTATGAACTTAGTTCACTCCTCTCTTCACAATCTGAAGTGATTCTTTCTCAAGTTAAAGAGGGATAAAATGTTTCATTGGGATGATGATCCAGATCTCAATATTACACCACTTGTGGATGTAATGTTAGTGTTAATGGCTATTTTAATGGTCACGGCACCTACCATTACTTTTCAAGAACAAATTACACTACCTCAAGGCTCACAAACGGTCAAAGTTGAAAAGCCTAAAACATTGACGATCCGTATGGATAAAAATCAAACGATTTATCTGAATAAAGAGACCTATCAACTTGATACTTTTGCCGATGATTTTGTCAATCAATCGGTCAAATATGATAAAAATTCTGAAGTATATATTCGTGCAGATGAAGTGTTGCAGTATAAAGATGTGATGTATTTGCTAAAAACGGTTAAAGCTGCTGGATTTGAAAAAGTATCACTCATCACATTATGATAAATAAGCCTTCTACGATCATTACAGGTTTTATTTCTGTAGGGATTTATTTTTTTGTGATAGGGATATTGATTTATTATTTTAATGTTCGTCACGAACAAAAAGCCTTACATTTTGTAGAAAAAAATGAAAATCGTATTAGTGTTTCGATGAGTAGTCCAGAAAAAAAGCCTACACAAGCTACCAAGAATACCCCTAAAAAAACAGTGCAAAAAAAAGTTGAACCAAAGAAGGTTGAACCTAAAAAACCAGAACCACCTAAACCGGTAGAGCCAAAACCTATCCCTAAAGAAGTAATCAAAAAAGAAGTGGTGAAGAAAGAAATTGTTAAAAAAGAAGTAGTAAAAACAAAGCCAAAAGAAGTCAAAAAAGTACCACCGAAAAAAAAGAGTAATCCAAATGATCTGTTTAAAAATATCCCTACACCTAAAAAGATAGAAAAGCCAACACCAAAACAAAGTACCAAAGAGACACCTAAAACAGAAGAGACAAAAGCTTCAAAAAATGTGAATAAACTTTTTTCTGACACACTTAAAGAACAAAAAACGAGTGATAAAGGGATAGAAAATGCTTATTTGGCAAAAATAGAACAAATACTCAAAGGGTGGCCAGCACAAAGTGAATATGTAGGTGAAAAGGCTACTGTATGGATCAAAGTACAACAAAATGGATTGTTTGAATTTAAGGTCATTTCAGCATCAAACAATGAAGCATTTAATGAAGGGTTAACAGCTTATTTAGAGCAGTTGCAGCGTATTGGTTTTGGAAGACATACTGGCAATAGACCGTATGAGCTTAATGTGGAGTTTGTCGCAACAGAATAGCTTGATGCAATGAGGAATAGTGTACAATAAACCCTTAGGAGTTTATATATGTATCTAGCTATATCAGGATGTCTTCTTGGAGAATCAATACGTTATAATGGGACACATAAGCGTGATCCATTTATCATGGACGCTTTGAGTCAATATGCAGACTATGTCCCTTTTTGTCCAGAACATCTTGCTTTTGGAACACCTAGAGATTCGATACGATTGGTCAATACCAAAGAAGGGATTATTGTTCAAAATAATAAAACATCTCAAGAAATTACCACTCAACTTATCGACGCATCATCCAAAGAAATCGATAAAATCATACAAAAACCATTATGTGGAATCATCCTTAAGTCTAAATCACCTAGTTGTGGATTAGGTAGTGCAGTGATTTATCGAACCAATGGATATTCTGAAACGAAAGGCGATGGGATATTTGCTCAGATGTGTAAAGAAAAATTTCCCTTACTCCCTATAGAAGAAGAGGGGAGATTGATCGATCCATGGTTGCGTGAAAATTTTATGATGCAAGTGTTTGCATATCATGATTTTGAGCTATTTAAAGCCTCTTCTCCTACTATGCAAACCTTAGTAGCGTATCATCAAAGTTATAAGTTTATGCTCCAATCTAAAAACGATACATCTTATCGAAAGTTAGGGAATATTGTAGGAAACCATGATAAGTTAGATTTTCAAGAGCTACTTCATGCGTATGAGATACTTTTTAAGGAGACCATAGCACATAAAAGCTCTATAGGAAAAACACGTAATGTGCTTGAACATATGGCAGGATTTTTAAAAGATGATATGAATGCAGTAGAGAAAAAAACCTTGCATGAACAAATCAAAGATTACCATGACAAAATTATCCCACTTATCACGCCACTTAGTACGATAGATATGCTAGCTAAAGCGTATGATAATAGATACTTGCTAAGTCAAAAATTTCTTCACCCTTATCCTAAAGAGCTTGCACTTCGTTCAGATATAAGAAGTGGAAAATGAAACGTATTCTTTGGTTTAGAAGGGATTTAAGAATATCGGATAATCCACTTCTCTCTTTTCCTGGAGAGGTGCTTCCTATATTTATTTTTGATACCCATATTTTAAATAAACTGGCAAAAAATGATCGTAGGGTTTCATATATTTTTCATCAAGTGATCGCCCTTAAAAATGGACTTAAAACTTTGGGATTGGATCTCAAGATTTTTTTTGGAGATCCGGTCGAAATTTTTAGACTATTGGATCAAGAGGGATTTGATGAAGTAGTGGCTAGTGGTGATTATGACACCTATGCAAAAGAACGAGATATCAAAATATCTATGATTTTACCTTTTCAATGGATAGAGGATACTTATATTTTTCAGCCCAATGAAATTTTGAAAGATGATGGTACACCTTATCTTGTGTTTACCCCTTTTTATCATAAAGCAAAAATTCTTTTTACTCAAGCACACTTACACACTTGTAGTGTTGCAGAACATATACTCCTCAAAAGCAACTATGAAGTGATGACAGGGGTCAAAAATGGTGTGAAAACAGACCTTTGTCTGCGTGTAGACTCCTTAGAATTTGAAGAGGTTTTTTATGAGATTATACCACTGAAGGAAAAACTAAATAGACTCTCAAATACACTGAAAGAGTATACGAAACATAGAGATTTCCCAGCGATAGATGGTACTTCAAATCTAGCAGTTGAACTTCGGTTTGGTGTACTTGGGATTAGAGAGCTTTTGCGTTTTTTGGTAGCTCAAAAAAAAGAAGGCATTGATACTGAACCTTTTTTTAGGCAGCTGATTTTTCGTGATTTTTATGCGTATGTACTGTACCATTTCCCTCATGTATCATGGAAAAATTATAAGTATCCGTTTAATGGGATCGAAGATAAAACAAAATTTGAATTATTTTGTAAAGGAAAAACAGGATTTCCTATTGTTGATGCAGGAGTAAGACAACTGCTTGAAACGGGGGAGATGCATAACCGTGTACGTATGGTATGTGCTTCGTTTTTTACCAAAGATTTACTGTTACCATGGCAATGGGGTGAAGCTTTTTTTGCAAAACATTTATTTGATTATGATGCAGCATCTAATATTCTTTCTTGGCAATGGAGTGCAGGTACAGGTATCGATCCACAACCTTATTTTCGTATCTTTAATCCATGGTTACAATCTAAAAAGTTTGATAAAGATGCTATATATATCAAAAAATGGTTGCCTGAACTTGAAATCTTGACTTCAAGTCAAATTCATGATGAAAATTTTATGCGCACACACATGATAGACCATTATCCCCATCCGATAGTAATCCACAAAGAGGCATCACAGAAAGCATTGAGTTATTTTTCGCAACAGTTGAATCCCCCTAAAGATATATAAGCAAAACATGCTAATAGGTATGAGGTTTGAGAATGTTTATTCTGAGTAAATGTCTATGGGTTGAATATCATCAAAATTTATTTTAAAAATATGATTATTTCTTCTTTTTTTGGAGCCATTTATTAATGTACTATTTAAGTGAGGCTTGATACAATGTCAACAAAATCGTCATGATAAAATTATAAGGAAAAACCGGTGCGTTATTTTTCTGTACTCCTAGTCTCAATGGTCCTTTTTTCACACAATCTTTTTGGTATTGATGCCACATTAAAAATAGAAAAAGATGTCGAACAGCGTGCGCGTATTGCTCTCATGGATGGTTCAAGTGAGCAAAATGAGCAAGTATTTAATATTTTGCTTGCGGACCTAAAAGTCTCAGGTCATTTTCTTCCAGATAGCCAGCATTATATAGGCGATCTCTCTTCAGATTACATTATTCCAGCCTTAAAAAGTAAAGAGTATGTCATCAAATATAGCATGGATCAAAGTGCAGGGGCAAAACTCGTGCTGCGTCTTTTGCGGGCTTCTGATGGAGGAGAAATTTTTAAAAAAAGTTATGCGATTCCAACCCAAGCCAAAATGCCATTTTTGATACATAAAGCAATCAGTGATATGAACAACGCTTTGAATTATCCAAGTATTGCATGGGTGAACCGATATGTTGCGTATGCTGTTTATACAACATCGGGTCAAAGTGAAATACGTTTGGCTGATTATACATTTACCTATAAAAAAACAATTATTAAAGGGGGATTGAACCTCTTTCCAAAATGGGCAGACAGACAGCAAAGAAATCTTTACTATACCTCTTATCAGGGTACATTGCCTGTATTATATAAGTTAAATATTTACGACGGAACAAAAACGAAGATTATAGAATCTGAAGGGATGATGGTGTGTTCTGACGTGAGTGCAGATGGTTCAAAACTTCTTTTAACGATGGCACCTCATGGACATGCAGACATTTATCAGTTAGATCTTGCATCGCATAGCCAAATCAGAATTACGGATTTTCCAGGTATCGATGTAAATGGAAGATATGTGGATGATGAGGCACATGTTGTTTTTATCTCAAATCGTTTAGTGTATGCCAATGTATTCAAAACATCTATCAATGGAGGTGGCGCATCGCAAGTCGTTTATCATGGGCGTAATAACAATGCCTGTGATGCTTTTGGTGATCAAATAGTTTATTCAAGTAGGGAGAGTAATAATGCATTTGGTGATAATACCTTCAATCTTTATCTCTCTTCATCGTCTAGTGGTGATACAAGACCGATCACAACTACAGGGTCCAATCAATTCCCTCGTTTCTCTTCAGATGGCGATGTGGTTCTCTTTTTGAAACAAAGTGGAAGAGGTTCATCAATAGGATATATCAATCTTTCAAGTGGGCAAAGTTTGCTTTTCCCATTTAATGATAGAAAAGTACAATCGATTGATTGGTAATAATTAAAATATAAAATTAAAAAAAGGATTTACAAATGATATACAGCAAACATACATTATGGGCAGCGGCAACAGCTTTTATAGTTTTATTTAGTGGATGTGGACAGAATACACCTGATATGGATGGAAATGTACTAGATGCAGATCATATTCAAGGTGATACAGTAAGTATCGATGAAAATGGTTATGGTGGAAATTATAACAGTAGTGCGGACGGATTTAAAAGTATCTATTTTGATTTTGCTGATTACTCTATTTCGGGGAGAATGGAAAGCAACATGAGTCATGATACACAATTGGCATCTCAAGCAAGTGCAAAAGTGAAGGTTGAAGGTAATTGTGATGAATTTGGTACCGATGAGTATAACTATGCACTTGGATTAAAACGTGCAAAAGCAGTTAAAGACGCGATGGTGGCACAAGGTGTAGATGCAAATCAAATTGTTATGGTAAGTTTTGGTGAAAGTAAGCCAGTCTGTTCAGAATCAACCGATAGTTGTTATGAAAGAAACAGAAGAGTGGATCTTCGTTTGGTAAAGTAAAACGACGATGTGTCTGAAAATAAAACGTTCCTTTTTTCAAGTTTGTATGGTGTGCTTCGCAAGTACACTACTTCAAACAAATTTGAGCGCTCAAGAGGGGGGTACTGAAGACACATCTTCTTCATCTATGTTTGGGTTTGGAGATGATACATCCAGAACACAAACACCTAAATATTCCCAGCAACCTCAAAATATATCATTGCAACAGCGGGTGTTACAACAAGGTGAAAAAATAGAGGGGTTGATCTCTGTGGTAGAAGGGTTAAGTGCTTCACTTTCCCAATTGCAACAAGCCGAAGAACAACGTAAAAAATCCAATGAAGATCAAATCGTTTTACAAAAACTCATTCAAATGGTTGATGAGATCAATGCATCGTATGTGAGTAAAGAAGAGTTGAAGCGATTGCTTGTCAACCAACAAGCGGTACAACCAAAAGTAGAAAAAGCGGTACAACCATCCGCTGTTTCTATGGGTACAGATAAGCAAAAACTTTACAGTGAAGCCGTAAGACTTTATATGAAACAAAGTTATGATCAAGCCAAAGAGAGATTTTTAATCACTGCAGATCAGGGATATAAGCCTGCGGCATCTTATTATTATCTTGGTGAGATAGCTTATTATACAAAACAGTATGAAGAGGCGATAGGATACTTCAAGAAAAGTGCCGGTTTATATGATAAGGCTTCGTATATTGATACATTGCTTTTTCATACGGCTGTTTCACTTGAGAACACTGGTAAAAAAGATGAAGCAAAAGCATTTTATCAAAATATAGTAGACAACTATCAAGACAAAAAAACTGCCAAACTTTCACAGGACAGACTCAAAAGGTTGTAACCTCAAATGAAGAGAACAATGATCATGGTTTTCTCTTCAGTAATGTTTTCTTTCTTGCATGGGCATGAACAATTCATCTCTTCCGTTTTTGTTGTAGGTACAGAAACGATCCCCCTTTCAAAAACAGTTTTCAAATTAGTTCAAAAAGATGGTGAAAAGATTGTTGATTTAAGCGGTCAAAACTTTATTGTTGTCTCGGTACGTGAATTGGGAAGTGATGGGCGTTTTTATGCTGTAAATCGTCATGGTAGCGTATGGTCCAGTGGTGTTATAACTTCTGGAGCTCAAGGGTATCAGACCCCTTCGGGGATTTTTACGATTTTTCAAAAAAAACGTTATCATATGTCCAATCTATATCCAGATCACAATGGTACCAATAATATGGACTATATGATGAAGTTTCGGCATGATGGAACCGCATTGCATTCTGGGAATGTGGATTCACTTTCACGAGGGTGTATCCATATGGATCCTAAAGAGGTCTTAAGGATATACAAGTGGGCTGATT
>JBEAQM010000045.1:0-5311 GCA_041163845.1 Pseudomonadota bacterium
GAAGCTCACTTGGATTTTGGATCTCCACCTCTTCGCCATTGGTTTTTTTGACCCTATACACCACCGTCGGTGCCGTAGCGATCAACTCCAGGTTAAACTCTCGCTCCAAACGCTCCTTGACCACTTCCATGTGCAGCATCCCCAAGAACCCTGTCCTAAACCCAGAACCCAATGCCATCGAACTCTCTGGCTCATAACTGAGTGATGAGTCATTGAGCTTTAGCTTGTTGAGTGCATCACGCAAATCTTCGAATTTGTCAGTCTCTATGGGGTAAATCCCTGCAAACACAAACGGTTTAGCCGGCTCAAACCCATGGATTGGCTCTGGAGTAGGTCTTTTGGCATCAGTGATCGTATCTCCCACTTGAAGCGAATCTACCGTTTTAAGTCCCATCACCACGATACCTATCTCACCCGTGCGGATTTCATCGGTTTTGATAGGTGCGATTGGATTAGGATACATCAGATTAAGTACTTGATGGTCATCTTTCGTACCCATTACACGGAGCATCTGCCCTTTAGAGATACTCCCATCAAACACACGTACCAGCGCCAAGGCACCCAAATAATTGTCAAACCATGAGTCATAAATCAACGCTTTGGTTGGGGCTTCGCTATCTCCTACAGGCGCAGGGATACGATCAACGATCGCATCGATAAGGTCTCTCACCCCTACCCCTGTTTTAGCTGAAACGAGGTTATGCTCTGTCGCATCGATACCGATCGCCTCTTCAAGCTCTGCCAATACACGATCAGGATCGGCGGCTGGGAGGTCGATTTTGTTTACCACCGGCAAAAGCTCTAGATCGTTTTCGATGGCGATATAAACATTGGCGATGGTTTGGGCTTCTACCCCTTGGGCGGCATCGACGATGAGCAATGCACCATCTGAAGAAGCCAAAGAACGGCTCACTTCATACGAAAAGTCGACGTGACCTGGAGTGTCGATAAGGTTCAAAATATAGTGTTCACCATTTTTCACATAATCAAGCCTTACAGACTGCGCCTTGATCGTAATACCACGCTCTTTTTCGATATCCATCGTATCCATCACTTGTGCAGACATTTGTCTGTCTGAGACAGCACCACACTCTTGGATGATACGATCAGCCAAAGTAGATTTACCGTGGTCAATATGTGCGATGATAGAAAAATTGCGTATGTTTTTTTGAGGGACTGGCTTAGCCATCGGATTCCTTAGGGTAAATAATTCTTACTTAATATTAATTGGTTTCAAAAAGAGAATTGACACTCTCATTGTTATGAACTCTTCGGATCACTTCACCCAACATCGGTGCAGTAGAAAGCATCTTGATCTTAGAAGAGCGTTTGACCATAGGGATCGTATTGGCTACCACGAGTTCATCAAGCTCACCCTCTTCGATACGTTCAAATGCAGGTCCAGAAAGTACCGGGTGGGTACAACACGCCATCACCGATACGGCACCCAATTTTTTCAATGCCGCCGCCGCTTTGACCATCGTACCAGCAGTGTCGACCATATCGTCAATGAGGATCACCTCTTTCCCTTCGACATTTCCGATGACGTTCATCACTTCGCTTTCGTTGGCTTTTTCACGTCTTTTATCCACGATCACCATCTCTAAACCAAGTTTATTGGCAAAATACCGTGCCCTTGCAACACCACCGATATCTGGAGAAGCGATGATAGGATTTTTGAACTTTTTCGCTCTGATATAATCCATGAACAAGATCGCACCATACAAGTTATCTACAGGGATATCAAAAAACCCTTGGATTTGAGACGCATGAAGGTCTACTGTCACCATACGGGTGATCCCTGCTGTTTCCATCAAATTGGCTACGAGTTTTGCTGAGATTGGTACTCTAGGGGCTGCTTTTCTGTCTTGTCTTGCATATCCATAATAGGGTACTACCGCAGTGATAGATTTCGCCGAAGAGCGCTTGAGCGCATCGGTCATAATGAGGAGTTCCATCAGATTGTCGTTGGTAGGTGCAGAGGTAGGCTGGATGATAAAAACATCTTTTCCACGTACACTTTCAGAGATCTGAACAGAGATTTCACCATCTGAAAAACGGTTGATATTTGAGCCAGAAAGTGGCATATCCAAATAGTTTGCAATCTCTTTTGCAAGTTCAGGGTTTGATGTGCCAGAAAAAATCATATATCCACTCATGGGTTGTACCTTTACGTCTATTTTGAATAGGCGTATTCTACACAAAAGTTATTAAAAAGGTGATTTAAAGCTCGTTGATACTACACTAACCCACCAAAGAAATATGCTCATAAATCAAAGCATGGACAAAGATGATACGAAAAGTTTTTAAAAAAAAGAACACCAACAGCAAAATCGATGCTTTTTTAGAAAAATACCACCTCCCAAAAGCCTATCTCTCGATCAACCGCAGGATGGTCTCTAGAGGGGTAGGAATCGGACTCTTTTGGGGCTTTATCCCGATGCCGATGCAAATGGTTGCAGTGATGTCTACTACCCCTTTTGTCCAATTTAACGTCCCGATTGCTATCTCCATGGTGTGGCTGAGCAACCCCTTTACGATGCCCCCAATGTACTACATGGAATATCTCACTGGCAACTTCTTATTAGGGCAACAAGGGGTCGAAAATGTTGAATTAACCATGGAATGGTTCAGCACCAACTTCGAACAAATTCTTCTGCCTCTGTATGTCGGTACAGCGTTTTACTCTATCGTCGTAACAGGAGCAATCTATTTTCTCATCAACCGTCTTTGGGTCCAGTCGGTACATCGAGAAAAACATGAACGGTTCCAAGAGAGACTCAAGCGAATGAAACACGCTAAAAAGCACCATCCTAAACAAAAATAAAGAGATTTCATGCAAAAACAAATCATTTTGATCTTATCGTCGCTTGTCTGTTTCTCTTCACTGTATGGTAGCTATACCCTCAAAGAAGGGACACGGGCTAAAAGCCGGATCGATCAGATGCCCAAAAACAGTGTCGCAGACATGAAGCAAATCCCCCAAAACCCCTCTTTTTACGCCAACCAAATCAAGCCTTTCCCCGCACACAAACAAAGGGTCCTTGACAATACCTTTAACCGCAAATATTTTGAACCATGGCACATCAATCTACTCGATATTCCACAAAATGAACTTGGATGGGAAACACGTTTTGTGACCCACCAAAAGCTCTACCGACTTGATCGCTCTATCATCCCTGCAACAGTGTATGAAAAATGGATCGATAATGCCAACTACACAGAGATAAACACCAAACGCTACAAAGCGATCACCATTTGCCATACCGACCTTAAGGCACTACCTACTTCAGAAGCGTTTTACAAAGACCCTAAAGAGACTGGCGAAGGGTTTCCTTTTAACTACAACCAAAACTCTTCCTTGCACATCAACATCCCCCTTTTCATCTCTCACTTTTCAAAAGATTGGCGATGGGCGTTTGTGCGGGCTTCTTATGGGTTTGGGTGGGTGAAAGTGTCTGATTTGGCGTTGGTGGATGCTGCTTTTATGCGAACGTTCAAAAACGATCACTATGCCATAGTGATCAAAGACAACCTCCAACTAGACAAAAACAACCAAAAGATCTCCATCGTAAAAACAGGCGCCCTCTTCCCTATTGCAGGAGAAAACCTCTACTACATCGCTTCACGTGACGAAAAAGCAAGAGCCCATCTAGAGACGGTTCGCGCCCAAGATCCCAACATCATTGCACCCAAACCACTCCCTTTTACCCCTGAAAATGTGGCGATGCTAGCCAAAGAATTTTATGGAGAACCTTATGGGTGGGGTGGCGGATATGAGTGTCGTGACTGTTCGAGTACCACGCGAGATTTTTTGGGCGCATTTGGTATCTTTTTGCGCAGAAACTCTTCCAAACAAGCCCAAGATGGACGCACTGTATTTATCGGTGGTTTGGACAAAAAACAGAAAAAAAACGCTATTATCAAACAAAGCGAACCTTTCCGATCCATCCTCTATGTTCCAGGGCATGTCGTCCTCTACCTTGGACAATACAAAGGGGAGCCAGTGATTATGCACACCTACTGGGGGATACGCAAAAAGGATGGTACCAAGCTCATCACAGGTCGGACCATCATTACATCGACTGAACCAGGGAAAGAGCGTGCCGATGTAAAAGAGCAGAGCAAGCTCATCAACACGCTCCAAACGATTATCAATTTTTAAAGAGATACCATGGCAAAAAATGAAAAATTCAAAGAGAAAATCAAAGTATTTACTACTACGATCACAGCAGGGGCACACAAAGGAAAGAAGATAGAGATACCCGATATCTTTACCACAAGAAGCTCCAAATCGATCCTCAAAGAGTCCCTTTTTAACACCCTTCAATTTGAGATCATCGGGAAAAACTTCGTCGAGCTTTTTGCTGGTTCGGGATCGATCGGTCTTGAAGCACTCAGCCGTGGGGCAAAAGAGGCTTATTTTATGGAGTATAACCGTACTGCTTTTGGTGCCCTTGAGACCAATACCAGAAGGATAGACGCAGACCATACCCATCTTTTTTTCGGTGACAGTTTTGAAAAATTTGCTACTGTGTACAATATCGTAAAAAACAGCGCTCAAAAAACCTATTTTTATTTCGATCCACCTTTTTCGACCCGTGATGGGATGGATGATATTTACGACAAAACGATCCAACTCATCACAACCATCGAACCAGAGGTATGTGAAATGGTGATCATAGAGCATATGTCGCAGCTGGATATGCCCCAAACTATCGGTGCGCTACACCTGTTAAAGAAGAAAAAATTTGGGCGTAGTACCCTCACCTACTATGCACCTATGGAGGCACACAATGAAAGAGACTAAAAAAGAAGATTTGATCGCCCTTTTTATCGATTGTGACAATATTTCTCACCGCTCTATCGAAGGGATCATCAACGAACTAAGCAACTACGGTAAAGTCAATATCCGCCATGCCTATGGTAACTGGACGAAAGAAAATCTCAAAAACTGGGAAGAGAAACTGCTCGAGTTTGCCATCAAGCCGATCCAGCAGTTTGATTACTCTAAAAACAAAAATGCGACCGATATCCTCATGACGATCGATGCGATGGATCTACTTCACACGAAAGATATCGATGCTTTTGCTTTTGCGACGAGCGATTCTGACTTCACTCCTGTAGTGATGCGGGTCCAAGAAGAGGGGCTGAAAGTTTATGGTTTCGGGGAGAAAAAAACACCAAAACCATTCATGGTCGCTTGTTCTCAGTTCATCTTTACCGAAAAACTCATGAGTGGCACCAAAGGCAATGGAACAGACCTATCTACGACACCATTGCGCAAAACAGGCAAAGAGATGCGTGCAGA
>JBEAQM010000046.1:0-8149 GCA_041163845.1 Pseudomonadota bacterium
CTGTTTGAAGCGTTTTATTTTTTGCCACTTCATGCTAAAGAGTTTTTTTCTATAGGGGGTGCAACCAAAACAGAAGATACAAGCGAAGCGATTTGGAAACGGTGGAATGGCTCTTATCAAAAGGTATTAAAGACGTTATTGGGACGTAAAAAAAAGTCTTTGCTTATTATAGTGATATCGATCATTGTAGGCACTTTTGGTATCCTCCAAATCACAAAGTTTCAGCTTTTTCCTGAGTTTGATGCGCAACAAGTATATTTGAATGGGCAAGTCAATATCAATAATAAATTAGCCGATACCGAAGTCTATGTGACTCAAATCGAAAACGCATTATTGGAAATGTTGAGCAAAAATGAAATGGATTCTGTCACATCCGTGATTGGATTTAAATTTAATAAAGATCAGAGTTTTGAGCTGGGGGAAAATCTCTTTCAGATATTTATAAATTTGCACGAGAAGGCACCTGAAAACTTTTTTGATCGTTATATCAATCCGATTTTTTCTTTAGAATATGATGATACCGATATGATTCGAACGAGATATTCACAAGATATCGCTCAAGAGATTCAAACCCGTATTGCAGAGAAGTTTAAAGCACAAGAAGTTCATGGTAAAAAGGTTTATGAAGAGTTTAATGTCTATGTACAACAAGCAGGTATCGTAAGCAATGATATCGAGATTGGTATTGAACATCCTGATCGTAAAACGATGGTAGCGGCGATGGAGGAAATAGAGGCAAAACTCAAGCGTATCAATGGGGTTGAAGATATCGGAAGCAATGCCAACGAAGGGGAAAAAGAGTTAAAACTCCGTGTGAACGAATATGGACAACAGCTGGGTTTGAATGAAGGGTATCTTATCGCTGCACTAAAGGGGTCATATTTAAAAGCAGAGTATGCAAAAATGTTTAATACCAGAGGTCTTGTCAGGGTGAAAGTAGAAGATGTCTATAAAGAAGACAGCAGTGTGATTTCTGATTTTAAACTGACGATTCCAGATGGGACAAAAGTGGTGAGACTTGGGGATGTGTGTGATTTCTTTTATCAAAAAAGTTTTGTCAAAATTTTCAAAGAAGATGGACAAAAAATTCGTTCTATTTTTGCAAGGGTTGAGAAAAAGATTATTACCCCTATTGAAGTGATGAAAGCGTTAAAACCAGTTTTAACACAGCTTCAAAACAAAGGGGTCAAGATCATAGTCAAGGGTGAAGAGAAAGAAAATACAAAACTCAAAAAAGAGATGAGTCAAGCCTTTTTGATTGCATTGTTTTTGATTTTCCTTACGTTGGTGTGGATGTTTAACTCTTTGGTATTGCCGTTGATTATTTTGACAGTGATTCCACTCTCCTTATTTGGGGCATTGCTGGGGAGTAAACTGATGGGTGTGCACTTGACCATGCCAGGATTGATGGGTGTCATAGGACTAGCAGGGGTGGTGGTGAATGATGCATTGATTATGCTTGATTTTATTAAAGGTAGCCGTAGTGATGAGGAGATTGTCCATAAAGCGACGATGAGGTTGCGACCTATTTTACTCACTTCGGTGACTACGGTTTTAGGACTTTCTTCTTTGATTTTTTTTGCTTCAGGGCAAGCATTGATTTTGCAACCCATGGCGATCTCTTTAGGATTTGGGGTAGCGTGGGCTACTGTGTTAAATCTTTACTATATCCCTTTAGTGTATGCTGTACTCTATCGTGTCCAATCCAAGACTGAATAAAGATTAACATTACTTAGGCTATAATAATCAACTTTGACACAAGAAGGATAGAGCATTGAGTGATATGTTTGATGATGATGATTTTGGAATCGATTTTTGGGGACGTTCTCCGCAGTCTAGTTATTTTGAGATAGCTAAAACGGCGAATCAAAATATCGTAGAGCATGAGTTAGAAAAAGTATTTAGACGGCTTGCAGTGGCAGAAAAAATGCTAGAAGATCGTGGATTGGATCAAGAGCATGAAATGCAAATTAACGCCACCATGGTAGACGAAGATATTGATGGAAGAACCGCTTCTATTTTTATCAGTCTAGTAGGTGCTATCGTTACCCAGTGCGAGTAGGGCTTAAGGGTGTTAAGCGCTGTAGAGAGAAAGATAGAACAGTTTTTAAGTGATCTTCACGATCCAGAAATTGGTAATTTATATCGTAAATTACCTCATGGGAAAAGGTTACGAGCAAAACTTATTTTGCTTATTGCTGGCGATGGGCTTCATGCAGTGAAGACGGCTGCTATCGTCGAGATGATTCATGCAGCGAGTTTACTCCATGATGATGTAATCGATGATGCCTATACCAGACGCTCTTATCCTTCTATCAATGCGCTTTATGGCAATAAGACGGCGATTATGTTTGGTGATATCCTTTATTCGAAAGGATTTTATGAGCTAAATGGAATTGATGCTGAGGTGGCAAAAGTGATTTCCAATGCTGTAGTGCAACTAAGCCTTGGTGAATTACGCGATGTGTCACTCTCTCAAAAGTTTCATACCGATAAGGCAGTTTATTTAGAGATGATCTATCAAAAAACCGCTTCATTGATGGAAGCAAGTGCCGGTGCAGCAGCATTGTTAGCAGGCAAATCGAAAGTGGCGTATATGACGTATGGAAGAAATCTGGGTATTGCCTTTCAGATGATCGATGATATTTTAGATATTACCTCTGATAGTGCTACGCTGGGGAAACCTGCGTTGCATGATTTTGAAGAGGGTAAAACCACACTCCCTTACATCTATCTTTATGAGAAGCTCAATGGGGAAGAGAAAGAGAAGCTAAAGTCACTTCATGCAAGAAAACTCTCCCAGAGTGAAGTGGAGTGGATCAAAGCTAAAATGCAAGAGCATCAAGTGATTCAACAAAGTTATGCAGAAGCAAAATTGTTAGTGCAAGAAGCAATAGAATTGATGCAACAAAACGGGGAAGAGAAACTCTCTTCTATTGCGATGCAAATGATAGAAAGGGAATTTTAATGTATTATCAAATTATGAGTTTTTCTCATAAAAATTGTGATCAGGCTATGAGAGAGAAACTCGCTTTTGCCAATGATGAAGAGATGACTACCATATTGAATCAATTGGTAGAATTTGATTTTATCCATGAAGCATTTATTGTTTCGACCTGTAACCGTGTCGAGATTGTACTTGCAACACGTGATAATTTCGCGAGTTACCATACGGTCTTAGGTTTAATGAGCCAAAAGAGTACATTGGATTTTTATGAAGTGAAATCCAAAGGTGTCCGCTATGATGATGAAGAAGCCGTCGAGCATATCTTTTCAGTCGTTTCTTCTTTAGATTCCTTAGTCATAGGGGAATCACAAATTACAGGACAGGTCAAAGATGCATTTGCTTTTTCACATCGTAACGGTACCGCGGGGCGTAAACTCAATCGTCTCCTCTCTTATGCGGTAAAATGTGCCGCAGAGGTGCGAAATGTGACAAATATTTCTCAAAATCCTATCTCTATCTCTTCTGTGGCTGTTGCGCAAGCACACAAGCTTTTAGGCGATACGATGCCTGGTATGACTGGCTTGGTGATCGGTGCGGGTGAGATGGGTGTCTTGGCAGCCAAACATTTGTTGCGCGCAGGGTGTGATGTGGTGATGATGGGAAGAGATTATGAAAAAGTCAAAGCGGTAGCAGAGGGTTTGGGTGAAAATGTCAAGCCAGCTACCATGGAAAAGTTAGCCAAGTATCTCAATCGCTATCGTCTTCTTTTTACAGCCACTTCATCTAGAGAGCCTATTATTACCAAAGACTTGATAGAAAATGAGACATTGCCAAGATTGTGGTTTGATATGGCAATTCCGCGGGATATTGAAGATATCACTTTAGATAAATTGCAAATTTTTCGCATCGATGACTTACGTACCATCTCAGAAGACAACCATGCATTGCGAGAAGAGCAAGCTGTAAGAGCTGCCGAGATCGTAGAGAAATTTAAAGAGGAATTTTACTCTTGGTTGAGAGTCCTTTCAGTCGAACCTGTGATCAAGCAAATGAGACAAAATGTTTCTAATGCCATCGAAGATGAGCTTGCAAGGGCTATCAAAAAAGGGTTTGTCCCACAAGGCTCAGAAGCCAATATGCGTAAGATGGCAGAACAGATGTTTAAACGATTTTTGCACCAACCTACGCAAAATTTAAGACACTCATCGAGTGAAAAGAAAAACGGAAATTGTCTTGAGACCGTGAAAAAGATGTTTAATATAGATACCGACAATATCGATATGAAACAATATAAAAATGACTACCATTCAAAAGGATATGAAGAGTGAGATTTTCAAATGTATTAATCCCAACAACCAAAGAAACCCCTAATGATGCGACATTACCAAGTCACATTTTTTTAATGCGAGGGGGATTTATCCAATCGGTAGGAGGCAGTGGACTTTACAATTTTTTACCACTAGGCAAACGTGTTTTAGATAAAGTGCATGCTATTGTGAAAGAGGAATTAGACAAGGCAGGGTGCCAAGAAGTAAGTCTCTCTTTTGTCACCCCATCATCACTCTGGGAAGAGAGTGGGCGTATGGAAAAGTATGGCAAAGAGTTGCTCCGTTTTAAAGATAGAAAAGAGAATGATTTTGTCTTAGGTCCAACCCATGAAGAGATGATGGTGAACCTTGTCCGTCAAACCGTCAAGAGCTATAAGCAGCTCCCTTTGAATTTGTATCAAATTAATCTCAAATTCCGTGACGAAATACGTCCCCGTTTTGGATTGATGCGTGGACGTGAATTTTTGATGAAAGATGGGTATTCGTTTCATAAAGACACAGCGGATATGCAAAGAGAATTTGCATTGATGGAAGAGACCTATAAAAAAGTTTTCACCAGACTGGGACTAGAGTTTAGGGTAGTCGATGCTGATAGCGGTGCCATCGGTGGAACAGGGAGTAAAGAGTTTCATGTCTTGGCTAACAGTGGCGAAGATACCATCGTCGTGTGTGACAGCTGTGAATATGGTGCGAACATCGAAGCAGCCACCCGAGCAAAAAAAACGATTGAACCCAAATCGCTTAAGAAAGAGAAAGTAGAAACGATCGGGAAAAAAACGATTGAAGAGGTAAGTGAATATTTGGGTGTTTCATCTTCTCAAACTGTGAAAGCGGTCATCAAAAAAGCGATTTATAAAGAAGAGACAAAGGTAGTTGTGTTTTTTGTGCGAGGGGATGATGAGTTAGAAGAGACGAAAGCTTGTAATGCAGCCGATGCACTGGATCTTGAAGATGCCACAGAAGAAGAGATCGCGCATATAGGTATCGAAGCGGGATTTGTAGGACCTTTTGGTTTACCAGAACAAGTGCCTTATTTTGTCGATGCAGAGCTTGAAGATACGACAATGATGGTATGTGGTGCAAATGAAAAAGCGTATCATGTTGTTGTAGATATGGTGGGTATTGCGAAAGAGCATTATAAAGATTTGGCACAAGTCAAAGAGGGGGATAAGTGTAACTGTTGTGGTGGAAAGCTTTCATATACCAAAGGGATTGAAGTGGGGCATATTTTCCAACTAGGTACCCGTTATTCTGAGCCACTGCAGGCGAATTTTCTCGATGAAAATGGAAAGTCTCAGCCCATGGTGATGGGGACGTATGGTATCGGTGTGAGTCGTTTGCTTGCTGCCATTATCGAACAAAACCATGATGAGAGTGGATGTATCTGGACGAAAGCTTCTGCGCCATTTGATCTACAAATCATTGTTTCAAATATTAAAGATGAAGCTCAAGTTGCTTTGGGCGAAACGCTTTATCAAGCGATGCAAGCCAAAGGGATTGAGGTATTGCTTGATGATAGAAAAGATCGATTTGGTGCAAAGATTAAGGATTATGAATTAATAGGCGTGCCCTATGCGGTTGTGATAGGGAAAAATCTTGAAGAGGGTAACGTAGAATTGCTCACAAGAAAAACGATGGATAAAGAAGAGGTGAGTGTCGATCAGATCATAGAAGTACTTTCGGAGAAATTATAAAATGGTCTTTCTTATTGTCCCTTTTGCGCTCATTGAGCTTTATGTCTCTCTTAAAACAGGAGAGAAGATAGGGTTTTTTTGGTCTGTGATGTGGATTATAGGGAGTTTTATGCTTGGGGTGGCACTGCTCAAAAGATCGCCGTTTGCGATGATGAGTACCATGCAATCCGTAGGATTGGGGAAGATTGACCTTCGGGGGTTTCAAAATGCGAGTATGTCGTATTTTATTGGCGCAATTTTCTTGATCATCCCAGGTGTCTTTAGTGATTTTTTAGGGTTGGTGTCATTGGGGTATGCACTCTATTTGCAAATCCATGCTAAAATGACACCTATGGGTAATACACATTTTAAACAAAAAGGAGATGAAAATGTCATTGATGTCGAAATTATCGATGAGTATAGTTCTCATGGGCGTAGCTCTTAATGCGACTGCGATCCCAGATCATAAATTATTGGTCAAATATGTCAAGCGTACGATTGTTAAAAATCCAGAAGTGACAGTGAAGGGGGTTACAGTTTTAGAGTCAAAAACCAACCCGAAATTACCAGGTTGGACGATTTTGTTAACGACAATGGATTTAGAATTTCAAAAAAAATTGTTACATGTGCCTGAAATGATGTTCGCGAAAGATGGTTTGATTACAGGGCATTTGGTGGACTTGAAAACAGGTAATGATTATAGAGATGAGATCAAACCTACAGTCCCTTCAAGTTACTATGATAATGGACACCTTTTAGTGGGAAATCAAAATGCTACGCATAAAATATTAGTGTTTTCAGATCCACAATGTCCATTTTGTCAAGAAGTGGTGCCGGGTATCATAAAAGCAGCGAAAGCAGATCCTCAGAGATTTGTAGTGTATTATTACCATTTGCCATTGTTGCGTCTGCATCCTGTTTCTGATATGTTGACACGTGTGATGCATGTAGCACAATCAGAAGGGAGATCGGATGTAGTCGAGAAGATTTATTCACTGAAGATAGATCCAGAAGAGACCGATATAAAAACGATTCTTGCAGCGGTCAAAGCCCATACTGGATATGTAGCAAATGAAGCTAAAGTGAATGATCCCAAAGTCAGAGCAGCGATGCAAGCAGATGAAGATGCCGCTGCCAAAATGATGGTAGCGGGGACCCCTACGGTGTATATCGATGGTGAGTGGGATAAAATGCGTGATGGATATAAAAAGCTCATCAAATAGAGAGAACAAAAGGTAGGTCATGGAAAAATTAACGATAGCCACAAGGGCTAGTGCTCTTGCGCTTTGGCAGGCATATCATATTAAGCAAAGGATTGAGGATTCGTTTCCTGGGATTGAAGTGGTTCTGAATGAAATCACTTCTAAAGGGGATAAAATTTTGGATAAACCTTTGGCATTGATAGGCGGAAAAGGGCATTTTACGAAAGAGCTTGAAGATGAAATGCTCGCAGGTAATGCTGATTTGGCTGTCCATTCTTTAAAAGATGTTCCTACTTATATCCCAGACGGTTTGGAGCTGTGCGCGATTACACAGCGCCAAGATCAAAGTGATGTTCTTCTTTCACACACTTACGAAAGCTTAGAAGCACTTCCTCAAGGTGCTGTGGTAGGAACCACAAGCTTACGTAGACGTATGCAATTGCTAGAAAAACGTCCTGATCTTAAAGTCAAAGAGTTACGCGGCAATGTCAATACCAGACTAAGAAAACTCAAGGAGGGGGAATATGATGCGATCATCCTTGCTTATATAGGGTTGCATCGATTAGATTTGCTCAAAGAGATCCCTTATGTAGAAAAATTGGATTTTTTCATCCCCCCTATGGGACAAGCTGCATTAGGTATCGAGATCGTGAGTGATCATGCGAAGGTACGTGAAATTGCGATGACCTTAAATGATGAGAAGAGTTTTCTTTGTACGAAATTAGAGCGTGATTTTGTCTCGAAAATCGGTGCAGGTTGTTCAGCGCCTGTGGCGGTAAATGCTACGATTTCTGAGGGTAAAATCAGTATTCGCGCAATGCTTGGGTATCCTGATGGTACCCATATTATGCACGATTCGCTCTGTGCAACGATCGATACATGTGATATGTTGGGTGTAGAGTTGGCTGAAAAAATGATAGCCAACGGAGCACTTGAAATACTTGAAAAAGCAGAATCAATCGCATTTAAAGATGAAATGCCAGAAAGAATGTAATAGAT
>JBEAQM010000047.1:0-2915 GCA_041163845.1 Pseudomonadota bacterium
GATCAAAATTTTCTTTATATGTACGGATCTTCATTGCCGAGAGTACCATCATCAACAAAATAACGAGTAACGACACGATACCCATACTCACAATAAGCATCAAGGTTGAGTCATTTTGAAATGCTAAAAATATCGCTTGCATGACTACCCTTCTATCCTATCATAACCAACCGGATAATTACATCGCATACGCTCTTTAGATAAAATAGTCGTGCCATACTTCATATCCACAAAAAGTATCTGCACTTTATTATCTAGATCATCATAATAAGCCATACTTTGAAGTTTTCCTTGTGCATCGATTTGAATGGTGTATTGTTTCCCTTCGTATGTGGTGGTATAAATATTCTCTTTATAGACTCTGGCACCTTTTAAGACTTGAATGACATCTAGCCCTTTTTTAATAAGATAAGCCGAAACTTGTTCTAAATCATGATCCACCACAAGAAGCTCTTTTCCATCGGTACACACTTCTTTTTGCGTTGGTGTTTGATAGGTCCATTTAAAATATTTTTGATCTGAAAAACGGACCGTTCCTTCATAGGTAATCACTTGTTTTTTAGGGTTTGTAATCGTTTGTATAAAATCTGATTGAAAATTCTTTGGTAATGTAATCTCACCAAATAAGAGAGAAAAACCCATTAAAATCGATATCCATATTTTCATTTTATTTGTCCTTATTTTTAAAGAGTGCAATATACCAAAATAGCATTTTATAAATGGTTAAATATCAATTCATTTTAACATAAAAACATGAAAAATACCCTTCTTTTGCTAACGGAACATTAATCACTATTTGGGTAAAATAAGTCCATTTTACGCAAAGGTACCCCTTATAATGATAAGACATATACTCAAGCTTTTTGGCACCCAAAACGATAGGACTGTCAAAAACTACTTTAAAAAAGTGAAACAAATCAACCATCTTGAATCTCACTACGCATCCCTTGATGATGATACACTCAAAGCAACATTTGAAACACTCAAAACAGAGATCAAAGAAGGGAAAAAAACACTTCACGATGTTCTCAATGACTCCTTTGCGATCACAAGAGAAGCAGCCAAAAGAACCCTAGGAATGAGACATTATGATGTCCAGATGATCGGTGGACTGGTCCTCAATGATGGGAATATCGCCGAAATGAAAACAGGTGAAGGGAAAACCCTTGTCGCAACTCTTGCTGTAGTACTCAATGCCATGGGAGGCAAAGGGGTACATGTGGTTACGGTGAATGATTATCTAGCAAAAAGAGACTCTGAAGAGATGGGAAAACTCTATACTTTTTTAGGATATACAGTAGGATGTATCACTTCTGATATCCATAACGATGAGGAACGTAAAGCGCAATATAGTACTGATATTACCTATGGAACTAACAATGAATATGGATTTGATTATCTTCGTGATAATATGAAAATCAGGGTAGAAGAGAAAGTACAACGTGAACACCATTTTGCCATTGTGGATGAAGTTGACTCGATCCTTATTGATGAGGCGAGAACCCCATTGATCATCTCCGGTCCGACACAACGCAATCACAATTATTATGCAAAAGCCGATCAAATCGCACTCCAAATGCAACGGGGTGCGAAGATAGAAACAAAACCCGGAGAACCAGAACAAACCACTGGTGACTTCATCGTAGATGAAAAATATAGAACCATCATCATGACCGAAGATGGTCTTCAAAAAGCACAAGATCTTTTCGAAGTCGATAACCTATATAGCTTAGAAAATGCTGTACTCTCTCACCACCTTGACCAAGCGCTCAAAGCCCATTATATTTTCGTCAAAGATGTCGATTATGTGGTACAAAACAATGAGATCATCATCGTAGATGAATTTACAGGAAGACTCTCAGAAGGGCGTAGATACTCAGATGGTCTCCACCAAGCACTGGAAGCCAAAGAGGCGGTACACATACAAGAAGAGTCTCAAACCTTAGCAGAGATCACCTATCAAAACTACTTCAGACTCTACGAAAAACTCGCTGGTATGACAGGTACAGCACAAACTGAAGCTTCAGAATTTTCTCAAATTTATCACTTAGACGTCGTGAGTATTCCTACCAACCTTCCAGTAGCGCGTGTCGATAAAAATGACTTAATTTATAATACAGAGCGAGAGAAAATGGATGCCGTAGTAAGACGCGTCAAAGAGCTCCATGCCACTGGACAGCCAGTCCTTATCGGTACTGCATCTATCGAAAAATCTGAAATGATTCACGAAAGACTCCAAAGAGAAAAAATCACACACAACATACTCAATGCCAAAAACCATGCACAAGAAGCAGAGATTATTATCAATGCCGGACAAAAAGGTGCTGTCACTGTAGCTACGAATATGGCTGGACGTGGGGTAGATATCAAGATTACGGATGAGATACGTGCATTAGGTGGATTAGTGATACTAGGGACAGAACGTCACGAAAGTAGACGTATTGATAACCAGCTTAGAGGGCGTTCTGGACGACAAGGAGACCCCGGAGAAAGCCAATTCTTTCTTAGCCTTGATGACAATCTTCTTCGTATCTTCGGAGGGGAAAGAATCCGAAACATCATGAACCGCCTTGGTGTTGAAGAGGGAGAATTTATTGATTCTAAAATCGTCACACGTTCAGTCGAAAAAGCGCAAAAAAAAGTAGAAAACCAACACTACGAATCACGTAAACATATCTTAGAATATGATGATGTCGCTAACCACCAACGAAAAGCGATTTATACCTTTAGAAATCAACTGCTAGATCCTACTTTTGACATCGGTGCAAAAATTAAAGAGAATCGTGCAGAATATATCCAATATCTTCTCATAGAATCAGAAATAATCGCGGGGATGCCGACAGAAGATTTTGATGTAGAAAGACTCTCTGCACTAATCAAAGAAGAATTAAATCTAGATCTATCGAGCGAATTAT
>JBEAQM010000048.1:0-2778 GCA_041163845.1 Pseudomonadota bacterium
ACACGCCCGTAACCAGAAGGATTTTCTAGCTTAATCACAGACATATTAATATCGGCATTTCCTTGTGTGAGTGATTCTAATGCTTCCATGGTAATCAGGGGCATATCACCATTTAAAATAAGAACTTTTTCATGCGAGACTACTACCCCTTTCATCGCACCACCAGTACCAGGGAATTGCACAGCATCTTGCATATGAAAACGGATATTTTGATACGCTTGTTCTATCGCTTCTTGTATCTGTGCTGCCTGGTGATATAAGACGACAGTGATGTCATTTGAGATTTTTTGAGCTGCATCAATGGCATGAAAGAGCATAGGTTTTCCAGAGATTTGATGAAGTACCTTTGCGGTATTTGATTTCATACGTGTTCCCTGACCTGCTGCAAGTATAACCACACTGATTGACATGGTTCCCCTTTTGGAAATTTCATTTGTATTAATGTGATTATATCCAATCGATATTAAACACTGTTATGCGATTTAAGATAGAATACGAAAACAATTGAAAGGGTGATTATCATGGTATGTAAACATTTTGGAATATGCGGTTCATGTGGATTGTATGAGATAGACTACAGTGCGCAGGTTGGGCAAAAGCAAAAAAAGGTTTCGGCACTTTTGTCTCCTTTTTACCAACATGCGTTGGAAGTGTTTACTTCACCTGTAGAGCATTACAGAGCAAGAGCCGAGTTTCGGATTTGGCACCAAGGTAATCGATGTGATTATGCGATGGGCAACAGTACAAAAGATGGTGCGATAATCATCCAAGAGTGTCCTAAAGTAAGCACTGCTATACAGAAGAGAATGTGGAAACTTTTAGAGCGTATTAATCACTCTGGGGACGTATTAAAAGAAAGACTTTTTGGGATAGAATTTTTATCCACTACGAGCGATGAGTGTTTGATTACAATGCTTTATCATAAAAAATTAGATGCTTCATGGAGCTTAGAAGCAAAAGCACTTGAGAAGGCACTTGAATGCAAAATCATGGGAAGGAGTCGTAAACAAAAAGTTGTACTTTCTGATGAGTTTGTTATAGAAAAATTGGTAATTGAAGGGAGAACATTTTCATACCTGCAATATGAAAGCGGGTTTACCCAGCCAAATGCTGTCGTAAATGTAAAAATGATCCAATGGGCGATGAAGCAAGCCAAAAAAGTAGGGCATGGTGATCTTCTAGAGAGCTACTGTGGTTTAGGAAATTTTACATTACCTTTGTCCCAGTTTTATACCAAGGTGTTGGCAACAGAGATTAGTAAACGCTCTATAGAAGCAGCACTCCAAAATTGTGAATTAAATCATATTGATAACATTACTTTTGCAAGACTCTCTTCAGAAGAGATGACAGAAGCATTGAATGGGGTAAGAGAATTTAGTCGCTTAAGAGGGATTGATTTAGCTACATATAATTTTAGCACTGTATTGGTTGATCCTCCCCGTGCAGGATTAGATGAAGATACGATGAAGCTAATCTCAAAGATAGAGCACATTATTTATATCTCTTGTAATCCCGAAACATTGGCTAGAGACCTTCATACATTAACCCAAACACATGAAGTGTTAGAATCTGCAATATATGATCAATTTCCTTATACTACCCATATCGAAAGTGGTGTTTTCCTTCGCAAAAAATAAAAACTATTGATAGGGACATTTTTGATAAATTATAGTTGTAATGTAGTATTGTCATAAAAATATAAATGAAAAAAAGAGTGTGAAAAAAGAAATAAAAAAAGTGAGTAAAACTACCAAGAGGTAGCTTTACTCAGAAGGAGAGGAATTACTTCCAACCCTTCTTAACAATACCTGTAGAGAGGTTGTAAGGATACTTTTTAACCAATTCTTCTACAGAAAGTTTTTGGTCTCCTTCTCTCATAAAGTGTGCCAATGTAACTGAAGCCCAGTAATCAGAAGAATACTCAGTACCTTCAAGTTGTACAGGAACACCATTTTTGTTTACAGCGTGACATGCAGAACATGTAACAGGTCCAGCATATTTACCATCTGGGCTATACTGAAGTGCTTGTTCATGTGTTGTAACATCCACTGATCTATCATTACCGTCAAATCTTGTAGAGTAAAGACCATGAGTCGACTCGTGACATGTTTGACATGCTAAGTTACCGTGTGCTTTAGAATATCTATAAAGCGAGTATTTGTTAGGCTGATCGATTGGGAAGTATTTTCCACCAGTTTCTTGCTCAACAAACGGTGCCAAGTGACAATCCGCACAATGTGGTTCAGAAGCTGCTAACCACCAGTCATTACCACCAGATGCTGCCATATATGGTACATCTCCACCAGTTTTATGGTTCCATGGTTTAAGATCAAGTTTACCGTCTTTACCTGCATTTTTTACCAATGTAGCAGACTTATGATCTAAGTAATAGCTCAATACTTCGTTTGCTCCAGTTGCTTTCGCATCAGCGATATCAGCAAATTTTTTCATATCTCCACCAGCTACTGCTTGAACAAGTTCTTTTAAAGATTTGTTTCTAAGTGTTTTACCTTCTTGGAGTGAATCATTTGTAATATCATCATAAGCATAAAGTGCTTGTGCTACTTTTGAGTGACAGTTTGTACAGTATAAACCTCTAAGTTCATCAGTTGATTTACCATGCTCATCTTTTGTCGCTACGTTTTCAAGTTGCCATTTACCATATTCATTTAAGAAGAATGGTGGTTTAGCATTTGGATTAGAGTGCGCATCACGTCTTACATAACAACCACCACCAGAATTTCTGATATCACCTTTAGCAAATCTTGCTTCACCGTA
>JBEAQM010000049.1:0-11140 GCA_041163845.1 Pseudomonadota bacterium
ACCCCTATACGTATAGGGAGTTTTCTCTCTTGGCATGCTTTAACGATCTCTTTGATGCGTGATTTTTCACCAATATTTCCAGGATTAAACCGGATACAGTCTACCCATTTGGCTGCTTCAAGTGCTAATTTATAATTAAAATGGATATCGGCAATAAGGGGTAGGGAGATTTGTTCTTTAATCGCTTTAAGCGCAAGGGCATCTTCGATTTCTGGTACAGCCACACGAACCATATCTGCTCCAGCAAAATGGAGACGATTGATCTGCTCTACAGTCGCTGCGACATTATGGGTATCGCTATACGTCATCGACTGAACAGAGATAGGGGCATCACCACCTACGGCTACATTCCCCACATAAATCTTTTTGGTTTTAAATCGCTCTTTCACGTCTCACCTTCTTTATAATTGTCTTATTTTACCCAAATGGATATTAAGAAAATTCCACAGGATCAAAATCGATCTCTATCTCTTTGCAATCGACACTATGTAGCGCCCGAAGGAGTGCTACTCTATCTTTAGAACGTAACAAAATGTGAAAGCGATACTTATTGGCGATACGTTCGATAGGCGCCTTACCTTGTCCTACTATCTCTATAGATTTGAATGCTTTGAGTTTTGTCACTATATGAAGTGTCATTTTGCTTGCTTTAGCTTCCTCTTTATGGGCAATGAGAATACGGGCTAACGAGGTAAATGGTGGGTATTCTGCCATTTCTAAAAACGCCAATTCATCTTTTAAAAATGCTTCATAATTATTGAGATAATTTTGAAAAAATGCTGGGTCTGCTGTCTGTACAAGTACCTCAGCAGCTTCTGCACGACCGCTTCTTCCAGCGATCTGAAAAAACAGTGACATCGCTCGTTCACGAGATCGATAATCAGCCATCCCCAAGATATGATCCAACCCCATAATGACACTCAATGTGATGTTGGCATAGTCATGCCCTTTACTCAACATTTGGGTCCCCAAAAGTAGCTGACTCTCACCTTTTTCGAAGCGCCCTAGTGCCTCTTTGAGTTTTTTACCAGTCGTGATGCTATCTTTATCGAACTGCTCTACGACCAACCCTTCTATCGCTTGAGTGATGATCTCTTTGGCTTCGACAGTCCCCATCCGCTCACTCTTAAGTGGTGTATGTCCACAATAACTACAGGTATCTTTAATAGACTCGGTAAAATTACAGTAATGGCATTTGAGGTGTTTGTGTTTTCGATGGAGCGCCATACCTACAGAACAGTAAGGACACAAATGTGTTTTTCCGCAATTTTCACAATAAAGATACTTGAAATTTCCTCGTGTTGGAAGAAACAAAAGAGATTGTTTTTGGGCTTGATAGTGGTGATTGAGGGCATTCAAAATAGGCTGATTGACTGTATCTCCAGGGATAAACCGATAACTTTTTTCTTTTTGTTTAAATGGCTTGTTTAATGTGACAACATCATATTTATGGTACGAACTGACTGATGGTGTGGCTGAAGCAAGGATGACTTTAGCAGCTACTTTTTGTCCTACAAGAAGTGCGACATCACGCGCATGGTATCGAGGGCGTGTCATCGACTTATAGCTATCATCATGCTCTTCATCGACGATGATAAGTCCTAAATCTCTCAACGGTACAAAAAGTGCCGAACGTGCCCCTGCGATGATCTGTATCTTTCCTGAGGCTATCCCTTCAAGGATCGATTCTTTTTTCTTTTTAGTCAGTTGCGAATGCCACATCGCCACACGATCACCAAAATAAACTTGCAAACGTTTTTCCATCTGTGGTGTAAGTGAAATCTCTGGCATTAAAAAGATAGATGTTTTACCTTCTTGTAACATCTGTGCCATCATAGAGATAAAAATTTCCGTTTTCCCTGCACCAGTCACACCAAATAAAAGTGCTCTTTGTTTCCCCATAAGGGCTTCATAGGCTTCTTGCTGTTGTTGTGTTAGGGTAGGTTTTAATTGCTCTTGCTGAACACTCGATGCGATGTGCTCAATATCCTCATAACGATACGGAATGAATAACGATATCGCTTCAGAAAATGAAGAAAAATAATACTCCGAAATGAATTTAGCAATTTGAAATTGGGTCTGAGTATAGTAGCGATCTGTGACTGAGAGGATCTTTTCTATGGCAAAAGTGGGCTTAGCGACCTCAGCCCTAACGATAGCTTCTTTGGTAGTCGACTTAAGAGGGATAAAAACAACCGCACCAGCTGCTATCTCACCCTCAAAACCATACGTTAACGCAGGCGCACTAGAACGGGTTAGGACAACTTCATAATATTTCATAATTGGAGAACCTAGAGGTCATCCATCCCATCGATCGTACAGCTCTCGGTTTTTATCAACTTATTGTCGCTCACTGTAAATACACATGTTTGACTTCCTAACATAAAGGTAAAATCACTTCCGTTCACAGACCAACGAGCATCCAGTCCATACTCAAGCAACCCTTCCACGTCAGAAGCATTGATATCGGTAAAAGTACCTTTTAAAATATTTTTTTGTCGTTGCATAGCAATAGCTGAGCGGATCGCTGCCACATCAGATCGACCTTTTGAAATAATCGCATCATCTCTTGTGGCTGCAAACCTAGGAACTGCAATAGAAGCAAGGATACCTATCACTACAATCACAAATACAAGTTCAATCATTGTAAATGCTTTTTTCATAATAACATACCTTTAAAACAACATTTTCTTAAATAATTTTAAATCAAATTCAATATTATCTAAAAAAATAAATACATTAAATTGAAAGCTAAGCTTTCAATTTAATTAATAAGAAACGTTCGATGTTCCAAAAGCGTGATCGCCAACTAACCCTTTGTCACCCGCTGCCGTTTGAGCGGCTGTACAATAATCTGCACTTGCATTAGCTTCATTAGAAATAGTAAGTGTACCAGCTGTTGCTGACTCAGCTGCGCCAAAACATGCTAAAGACGTACATGCTGTTGTATTTGTTTCCATTGTTCCTGTTGCAGTATACGAACCACCTGCATCATTAATACATGTTGCAAGATTATTTAATTCTGTAGAAATTTTCGCATCATTTCTAGTCGCTGCCAATTTTGGGATCGCTACCGCTGCTAAAATACCGATAATTACAATCACAAAGATCAACTCAATCATTGTAAATCCACGTCTCATATTTCTCATAAAAACTCCTATTTTTTTATGCCAGTTCTATGACTAGTCTGTGTTAATTCTACTCTTACGAAACTTAAATGAGTATTAAAAAAATTTATGCTTCATCGAGTGTTTTGATAAGCATTTCGATCTCATTTTCATACGAATTTGCATACTTTGCCAAGCGAAGATAGGCTTTAAGAAGCTTGTCGGGTTTGTTGTCTTGGTTGAAGAGTACGCCTACCTCTTCCAAATCTTTATTCACAAAATCGGCAAAACTATCTTCCAGCTGTATCTCATAACGCTTCCCACAGATCGTAACCGCTACACTTTTCATACCTTATCCTTCTTATGCCAACAGCGATTCGACCTGTGCGATGATCTTCTCTATCTCCGCATCTTTTTCGGCTAGTTCTGCATTTTTTGCTTCCACTTCGCGCTTTAATGTTGCCATTTGAGACTCATATTCATTTTGAGAGCCAGAGACCATTGAAAGTTGTGTTTTCAATTGTGTGTTTTCCTGTTTTAATGCCTCATAACCACTTTTCCACTGCTCTATTTTTTCTTGTAATTTTTGCAACGCCGACATCTATTCTTCTCCGTCATTATATGTTTTGTTATAATAGCGAAAATTTAAAAAGAAACAACTAATCGAGGGAGCACATTTTGCCAAACTTTACAGTCGCCAGCCCTTATCAACCTGCAGGAGATCAACCTAAAGCGATCGAAGCGATTTGTGAATCTCTCGCCCAAGACAACCAATACCAAACGCTTTTAGGGGTGACTGGTTCAGGGAAGACCTACACCATGGCGAAGGTGATCGAAAAAACCCAAAAACCTACCCTCATCATGACCCACAACAAAACCTTAGCGGCACAACTTTACTCAGAGTTCAAAAGTTTTTTTCCCCACAACCATGTGGAGTATTTCATCTCTTATTATGATTACTATCAACCTGAAGCCTACTTGCCCAGACAAGATCTTTTCATAGAAAAAGATTCTTCGATCAACGAAGAGTTAGAACGTCTTCGCTTAAGTACCACTGCCAACCTCCTATCACATGATGACGTAATCGTCATCGCTTCTGTCTCAGCCAACTATGGGTTAGGATCTCCCGATGACTACCGATCGATCGTCCAAAAATTGATCGTAGGAGACGAATACAACCAAAAAGCGCTACTATTAAGGCTCGTTGATATGGGGTACAAACGTAATGATGAATTTTTTGACAGAGGAGATTTTCGTGTCAATGGTGAAATCATCGATATTTATCCTGCTTACTCAGAAGAGTTTGCCGTACGGATAGAATTTTTTGGAGATGAAATAGAAGCGATCTACTATTTCAACTCTCTGACGGGTGAAAAAGAAAAAACCTTAAAAGAGATTACCATTTACGCAGCAAACCAATTTATCGTCTCTAAAGAGAAATTAGCCCTTGCGATCAAAAGTATCGAAGAGGAGTTGGGAGAAAGGCTAGCATTCTTTCAAAAAGAAGATCGGATGATCGAGTACAATCGCTTGAAACAAAGAACAGAATTTGATCTTGAGATGCTGGAAGCTACAGGGATGTGTAAAGGGATCGAAAACTATTCACGTCATCTGACGGGGAAAAAAGCCGGAGAGACCCCTTACTCGATGCTTGATTATTTCGCTGCGATGCATCATGACTATCTTGTCATCGTCGATGAATCACACGTTTCACTTCCCCAATTTAGGGGGATGTATGCTGGTGATAGAAGCCGTAAAGAGGTCTTGGTGGAGCATGGATTTAGGCTCCCCTCTGCACTAGACAACCGCCCGTTGATGTTCGATGAGTATATCCACAAAGCGCCCCACTTTTTATTTGTCTCGGCTACCCCAGCGCCACTAGAGCTAGAACTCTCTTCGACTATTGCCGAACAAGTTGTCAGACCGACAGGGTTGCTTGATCCATTGATCGAAGTGATTGACAGCACTTACCAAGTCGAGAACCTCCACGATAGAATGAAACCTGTCATCCAAAGGGGGGAGAGAGTCCTTATTACAGTATTGACAAAAAAGATGGCAGAAGAGTTGACAACGTATTACAACGATCTTGGGTTAAAAGCACGCCATATGCACTCTGATATGGATGCGATAGAACGCAACCAAACGATACGCTCTTTACGCTTAGGAGAATTTGATATCTTGATCGGGATCAACCTTCTTAGAGAAGGGCTTGATCTTCCAGAGGTAAGTCTGGTAGCGATTTTGGATGCAGATAAAGAAGGATTTCTCCGTTCACAAACAGCACTCATCCAAACGGTGGGTCGTGCGGCAAGAAATGCGAATGGACAAGTGTTGATGTATGCGAAAAAAATAACAAACTCTATGCAGTTTACCATTGATACTACATTGCAAAGACGTGACAAACAAATAGCATACAATAAAACACACAACATCACTCCAAAAACAACACTCAGAAGCCTTGATACCGATTTGAAAATAGAGGATGCAGGCGAGCTTTACAACAAACAAAGTAAACTTGACAAAATGCCTAAAGCAGAACGGCAACAAATGGTCAATGAGCTCAAAGCCAAAATGCTTGTTGCGGCAAAAAATTTGGAGTTTGAAGAAGCGGCACGACTTCGAGATCAAATCGCAAAAATCAAAAAGTTATAGCTTTTTGCTATAATACCCGCTATATCAATATGTACATCAATTAAGGAATCTTCATGGATTTGGATCTTGCTTCACCACAACTCTATTTTAACCGTGAACTTTCTTGGTTGCAGTTTAATTCTCGTGTTTTAGCGCAAGCCCTCAATGAAACATTGCCTCCTCTTGAACGCCTTAAATTTCTTGCGATTTACGGGACAAATCTTGATGAATTTTACATGATACGTGTCGCTGGTCTCAAAGCGCTTTTCAAAGCAGGGGTTCAAGAGACTGGTCCAGACAAGCTAACCCCTGCACAACAACTAGACGAGATACACGCTTACGTTCACCACGAATATGATGTGCTGGAGTCTTGTTATGCTTCTATCCTCTCAGAACTCTATACCTATGGGGTACAAATCAAAGGGTATAGTGACCTCAATGACGACGAGCAATCACAAATCAAAGAGAGATTTTTCACTGAAATCTACCCACTGATTATCCCTATCGCTGTCGATGCAACCCACCCTTTTCCACATCTAAATAACCTTAGTTTTGGATTGGCGTTGACCCTTGAGGATGATTCGAGACATATTAAACATGGTTTGGTGCGTATCCCTAGAATTTTGCCTCGGTTTATCCAGCTTGCGCAAACATTCGTCCCTATAGAATCTGTCGTTAAATCATTTGCTTCAGATCTTTTCCCTGGATTTCGCCCGCTTGCCTCAACCCCATTTCGGGTCACACGAAATGCCGATATCGAAATAGAAGAAGAGGAGGCGGATGACTTTTTGGAGATTCTACAAGAAGGGTTGCGTTCTAGAAATAAAGGTTCGCTCATCCGCTTAGAGCTCAAAGAGGGTGCCGATACTAATCTTATCCAATTTTTACTCTCCCATCTCAACCTTGACGATAAAGACATCTATACCTATAAAAATCTTCCGCTTAATCTAGCCGGACTATGGGAAATTGTAGGAAATAAAGCACTTTCACATCTTGTTCTTCCTACATTTAACCCAAAAATCCTTCCACCACTAGATAGTGAAAATATATGCGAAGCGATAGACAAACAAGATATCCTTCTGTACCACCCTTTTGATAGCTTTGAACCTATCGTGAAGTTCATCAAAGAAGCCGCAGCCGATCCTGATACTATCACCATCAGGATGACACTTTACAGAGCAGGTGCTAACTCACCGATCGTCAAAGCACTCATCGATGCCGTTCGCGACGGGAAACAAGTGATGGTACTCGTAGAACTCAAAGCACGGTTTGATGAAGAGAATAACCTACGCTGGGCAAAAGCACTTGAGGAAGTAGGCGCACATGTCGTTTATGGTATACCAGGATTAAAAGTACATGCCAAAATCGCCCAAGTGATCAAACGTAAAGCAGGAAAACTCAAAAGCTATGTCCACATCGCTACAGGGAATTACAATCCAAGTACTTCTAAAATCTATACCGACTTCTCTTATTTTACTTCTAAAGATATTTTTAACATAGATGCCACCCATTTTTTCCATTTTTTAACCGGATTTTCTACCCATACGAAACTGGATACACTCTATATGTCACCCACACAAACGAAGCCAAAATTAATTAAACTTATCGAAAAAGAGGCAACACATGGAGATCAAGGACATATCATCCTCAAAGCCAATTCCCTCGTCGATGCAGATATCATCCAATCCCTTTACAAAGCATCGCAAAATGGATGCAAAATAGACCTTATTATTCGTGGTATTTGTTGTTTAAAGCCAGGGGTTGAAGGGGTGAGTGAAACGATCAAAGTCTCATCAATTATCGGCAAATATTTAGAACATGCCCGTATCTATTTTTTCAAACACGATGCAGTCAAATGCTACATCGCATCTGCAGACCTAATGCCACGAAATTTAGTCAGACGTGTAGAGCTGATGACACCTATTTTTGAAGCGTCTTTAACCCAAAAGATAGAGCATATTCTCATGTTGCAACTTGCAGACAATTCACTTCGCTGGGAACTTAACGCCAATGGTAACTATATCAAGGTCCCTACGCTAGAAAAAGAGCTCAATAACCATACTATTTTAGAAGAATTTGTCAACAAAATTCATGACAAAACCAAAAAAGAGACACCAAATTACGTGAGTCGATTGGCAAATCGACTTTTAAAGGACAGTTAATGATAATGAAATTCAAAGAGTGGACACCCCAAATCGGTAAAAATGCTTGGATTGCACAAGGCGCATCAGTGATCGGTCGGGTCAAGATGGGAGAAGACAGTGCGGTATGGTTTGGATGCGTAGTACGTGGAGATGTCCATTTTATCACCATAGGTGACAGGACCAATATTCAAGATTTAAGCATGATCCATGTGACCCATCATAAAAAAGAAGATATGTCAGATGGAAACCCTACGGTCATAGGTAATGATGTGACAGTTGGACATCGTGTGATGCTTCATGGGTGCACCATACAAGACGCTTGCCTCATAGGGATGTCAGCGACGATCCTTGATGGTGCCGTGATCGGAAAAGAATCCATCGTGGGTGCGGATGCGCTGGTGACAAAAAATAAAGTTTTCCCTCCAAGAAGTCTCATTATGGGAAGCCCTGCGAAGGTGGTGCGTTCTTTAACAGATGAAGAGGTCGAAGGACTTTATGCCTCCGCAGCACGTTATGTCAAATTCAAAAATGAGTACCAATAAATGAAAAAGATTTTATTCAAAAGCTTTCAAGATATCCTCTCCCCTCACGTGATCTTTTTTGCGATTAAGATGGGGTTTCTTGCTTCACTCTTGACACTTTTGGTCTCATGGGCTTTATGGGACACGTTAAGCCATATGATTACCGCGTATCTGACGTGGATTCCATGGGAGTGGCTACAAACTACGGGTGCTTCGCTTGCCAATCTTTTGCTAAGCTATATGCTTTTTATTACCATACTTTCGTTAGTCACTTCTATGTTTAGTGAAAAACTTCTTCTTGCATTAGCAAAAAAACATTACCCTCACATAGAAGCTATTGGTAGCCCAAAAATCGCAACATCACTTTTTTTGACTCTCAAATCTAGTGTGACTTTTTTGGCACTTTTTATCCTGACACTTCCACTGTTTTTTATCCCTCTTTTAGGACAGATTTTACCCCTTTATTTATGGTCTATTTTACTCAAAGAACCTACCACGTATGATGTGGGATCGCTCTTTATCAACGATCAAAATACCCTAGAGAAAAAAAAGCAGAAGACAACCCTTTTGGCGATGATCGCGTCACTTTTTAACTATGTCCCTATCGTCAATATCTTTGCACCTGTATTGGGACAAATTTTATTTCTTCACCATATTTTACAAGAAGAAAAAGAGCGTTAATTCTCTTCTTTTTCTTTATTGACCCTACGCTCTTTTTGGCTTGAGAGTGAAAAACGTAAAAGCTCATCGGTCGTTCTCACATAAGGGGGCAATGTTTCAAAGCTTTTCTCCATGACTCTCGCTGCTGATAGGGCATCACTATACGCCCTATGGTGTGTCGCGGTTTCTATCTGTAGTACATCTATGAGATACGCGAGCCCATACCGTTCACTTTGAAATGTACGTTTTGCCAAATCGATCGTACAAAGTTTTGGGTTGCCTATTTGTCCAAGACCAAAACGATCAAACGAGGCACTAAGAAAGGTGTAGTCAAAATTCGCATTATGTGCCACAAAGATAGCATCCCCCATAAAGTGCCTTAAAGCTGTAAGCGCTTCTCTTCTTGTAGGTGCCCCTATAAGGTCTATTGGTTCTATGCCAGTGATTTTAGTGATATACTCTGGGAGAAAGGCACACTCGACAAACGTCTCAAAACGGTCTATAATATGCCCATTTTGTATCATGACGGCACCGATCTCTATCACTTGTGAAGTACCCGGTTTGCTTCCGTTTGTTTCTATATCGATGACGCAAAAACGTTGAGATTGAAAAGGGGTAAAATAGGTTTGAAGCCTATAGCTGCTAGAAGCAATTTCTTCGATAGGATAACCAGAAGCTTGCAATAGCAATAAAATAGTTTGCGGGTCTTCTAGGAGCGTAGTATGCTTGGTGACAATCTCATGATATTCACTCTGATTAAGCACCCCGCCATGTTTGCGAAATGCGGTCGTTAACTCCTCAAAAACCTTTTGCATTCGCGATAAATTGTTTTACTTTTTGAGGATCTTTTTTCCCTTTTATCAGCTCCACACCAGAGCTCACATCCACCCCATAAAATCCAAGTTTTCTCGCTTCGGCTACATTTTCGGGTGTCAATCCCCCTGCCAAAATCATTTTCGAACAGTCAACTCCCTCAAACCATTTAAGATCAAGACGTTCTCCTGAACCACCATATACACTATCATTGTAAACATCGATCAAACGGTAACGGTTAGAAAAACGTTTCAAATCTTCAGGAGATTTTACCCTGACTACCGGAAGTGTTTGGAGCCCGATGGCATCTAACGACTCTTCATCTACATCGAAGTGTATCTGGGCTCTTGAAATATCTGAGTATTTACACACTGTATCGATCGTCTCAACACCTTCATTGACAAACAACCCTACTCTCTCTACAAAAGGGGGAAGCTGATCGATGATTCTTTTGGCAGCAGCGGGGGTGATGTACCGTGGTGATTTGTTATAAAAAATAAACCCTAATGCATCTGCACCATACGCTACTGCATCCAATGCATCCTTTAAGTTCGTAATCCCACAAATCTTTACTCGCATACTACCCTCTCCTTCAAAATAGACAAAGTCCCTTTTACATTCCTTTGGCTAAAGCTTCCTCTTTGACTCAGAATATTCATTCGTTTTACACCTTTCTACTTTAATGCTTCGATCGCACTTTTTACACCATTTGGATGCTTATATACAAAAGATCCAGCCACTACTATATCTACACCAGCCGCTGCCAATTCTTTCACATTTTGGTCTGTCACCCCACCATCCACTTCGATAAGACATTTGGGATTGTGTTTATTGATCAATTCTTTTAAACGCTTTGCACGTTCGATCACCAAAGGGATAAATTTTTGTCCTCCAAAGCCAGGGTTGACACTCATGAGTAACACCATATCAAGGTCTTCAAGCAAAAATTCTATCGCTTCGGGTGGCGTATGTGGATTTAAAGTGATCGCTGGACGTATCCCCAAACTACGTATTTTTTGAATCAATCGATGCGGGTGCTTTTCTTCTTCGATATGAAAAGAGATAAACGCTGGTTTCAATGGGGCAAAAAGATCAACAAAAAACGTGTTATTTTGGACCATTAGATGGATATCTAATGGTTTTGTAGCTGCCTTAGCCACCGCTTCGACAACCACTGGACCTATGGTTAAATTAGGGACAAAATGACCATCCATTACATCGACATGCACAAGATCACATCCACCCTCACAAATGTCCGTAACAT
>JBEAQM010000050.1:0-3828 GCA_041163845.1 Pseudomonadota bacterium
CAGTTGTCATAAAGGGTATGAAGAATTTTAAGCCCTGTGTAGTCTTGGGCGTAGCAAGCACGTTTGGCACTTGCCCCTCCCATTTGTCTTTGTGCGACGCTACCGATAGTACTTTCAGCCCCATTGATTCGTGAAAAAGGGACTCCGAGTGAGTCAAGCCAACCGATCGTTTGAGGGGCATCGGCACACATTTTACGCACCATATGTTCGTCACAAAGTCCATTCGCAGAGCGAATCGTATCGTCTATATGAGAAGCGATGTGATCTTCCCCTGCATTCCCAAGAGCTGCATTGATCCCCCCTTGTGCCATAGAGGTTTGTGAGGTGGTCGGATAGTTCTTTCCTACCACCAGTACACCAGCCCCTTCTTTTTTGGCCGTAAGCGCTGCGCTAAGACCAGCCCCGCCAGCGCCAATGACAAGAATATCGATCATAAAGAGAAATCCTTTTTTAGTGTTTCATTGTATCGAGAAATGTTTCGATATTGCAGACAATACCCTCCACCAACTTAACCCGAGCTTCTTTACTTGCCCAAGCAATATGTGGAGTGATAAGCAATCTCTCTTTGGCTGTGATGTGTAGTAGGGGGTTGTTTTCTTCTATAGGTTCTATCGCAATAACATCTAGCCCAGCGTAAATGGTACGCTTTTCCATCTCTTTGGCAAGGTCCGCTTCGTTGACGATCCCCCCTCTGCCTAGATTGAGTAAAAGGGCATCTTCTTTGAGTAACGCAAGATTCTCTGCACGGAGAAGATTTTGTGTCGTTTCATTCAGTGGCGCGTGGATGGAGATAATATCGCTTTGTGAGAGCAAGTCATTGAGTGCTACATGTTGATAGGCAGCTTCAAGATTTTTGCCACTTGTAGAGTGGTACTGTACTTTCGCACCAAACGCAGTGGCTACTTTGGCTACCTCTTTCCCGATAGTTCCCAGTCCCACAATCCCCCATGTTTTGCCAGAAATTTCTTCAAAAGGTTGGCTCACATCGGTGAAGAGCCCAGAACGGCTCCAGCTCCCATCTTTGACCATCGTATCATAATAACGCATCTTTTCAAGCAGGTAAAATGCCATGGCAAATGTGTGTTGTACGACACTCTTTGTAGAGTATCCAGCGACATTTTTGACTGCTATGCCGATTTGTTTGGCTGCTTCAAGGTCGATGTTATTCATCCCTGTCGCGGCAACACAGATGAGTTTTAGAAGTGGGGTGCGTTGCATATGAAGCTTAGAGATTACTACTTTGTTTGTGATGACGATTGTCGCATTGCGGATACGTTCATAGGTATCACAAGGATCGGTGGTCGCATAGGTGATGACCTTACCAAATTTTTCTAAGACAGTAAGATCAATATCTTCACCGATTGTTTTGGCATCGAGAATAACGATATTCATTAACAGTCTGTGATTTGCTCTACGATTTGCGTCGCACGATGTTTTGCTGCTTCGACTTCATCTAACACAAGACTCACTGCCATACGGCGTCCCACATGTGATTCTGGTTTCCCAAAAACCCTCACGAAGCTATTTGTGCTAAAGGCATCGTTAGGGACTTCGAGGGTAGGTGTATGACTCTCATGTTTCGCCTTATACGCACCACATGCCCCTGAGCCATAAAACGTAAAGTCAAGGGGGAGTCCAAGTACTGCTCTGACATGAAGAGCAAATTCACTTTGGCTCTGGGTAATGAGTGTTACCATCCCTGTATCGTGTGGACGAGGAGAGAGCTCAGAGAAGTACACTTCATCTCCTTTGACAAAGAACTCTACACCGAAAATCCCACGCCCTCCTAATCCATCGGTGACCGCTTTGGCGATCTCCTTAGCTTTTTGGAGCGCTGCGTCGCTCATCGGCATGGGTTGCCATGAGAGGATGAAGTCGCCATCTTTCTGGACATGACCAATAGGTTCACAGAAGCTCGTGCCTGTTTCATTACGTACCGTAAGAAGTGTGATCTCATAATCAAATGGGATAAACTCTTCCACGATCAGCTCACTCGCGTCCCCTCTTGCTTCTTTGGCGATCTCCCATGATCTTTCGATGTCATCCGCACTTTTTGCGATACTTTGTCCATGACCTGATGAACTCATCACTGGTTTAATCACACACGGGAACCCCATACGCTCTCCGGCAGCTTTCAGCCCATCTAATGTGGTAACAAACTCATATTTACTTGTCTTAAGTCCCAATGTTTCGGCAGTAAACACACGAATATTTTTGCGATTCATAGTCTTGTTAACCGCTTCAGCATTGGGGATGACATGGAAACCTCTGGCTTCTGCTTCAAAGAGTGCAGCGATACTGATCGCTTCTACTTCTGGCAGGATGAAGGTGGGTTGCTCTTTTTCGATGAGTGCCAAAACCGCTTCTTTGTCTTGCATATTGATCGCATAAGCACGATTAGCCACAAGATGCGCTGGGGCATTTTCGTATTTATCTACGGCGATCACTTCTACCCCTAGTCGTTGTGCTTCGATAGCGACTTCTTTCCCTAGCTCACCAGAGCCTAGGAGCATAATTTTGATAGCATCTTTTTGTAGTGTCGTTGTAAATTTCATTCGAAGTTCCTCTTGGTAAGTATGAAAAATATTTTAGCAAAAAGTTAACTAATCTGTAATGAATCGAGGTAAAATTCTTTTTAGCTAGGTTATAATAAAACCAAATATTTTATCTGATTAGAAGGATGGTGTGGTGGAGAGTATATTATATACATTTTTTGGGGTGGCCCTAAGCGCTGCTTTTTTTGTGTTGAGATCCCAAAGGGGGTCAGATACGGATCAACAAAAAGAGATAGAACGGGCAACACTCAGAGAAAAAGTACAACGCCTAGACGAAGATAAAAACGAATTGAAACAAGCGTTGAGCGAAGAGAAAATGAAGAGTGAGCGTTATACTGTAGAGATCAAAAATTACACCGCAGAAGTCTCTTCTCTTAGGACGCAACTTCAAGAGCAAGAGAAGTCGATGGAAGAGAAATTGGGATTGCTCAAAAACAATGAAGCACAGCTTAAAGAGCAGTTTAAAAATCTTGCGACTGAAATTTTCGATAATAACAGCCAAAAATTTAGCGAACAAAACAAAGAGAGTTTGGGATTGATGCTCAAGCCAATGAAAGAGCAAATTTCAGAGTTTAAGAAAAAAGTAGAAGATGTCTATGATAAAGAAGCCAAAGACAGAAGTGCTTTGCAGCAAGAGCTTAAAAGTCTCAAAGAGCTCAATCAGCAGATGAGTCAAGAAGCCCATAAATTGACCACAGCCCTTAAGGGAGAGAGTAAAACACAGGGAAATTGGGGGGAAATGGTACTTGAAAATGTCCTTGAAAATTCAGGTCTTCGAGAAGGGTACGAATATACCAGAGAGGTACATCTCAAAGATGAAGAGAATAAATCTTTTCGACCTGATGTCATCGTGAATCTTCCTGATCATAGACATATTATCATAGATGCAAAAACCTCTTTGACAGCCTATAATGAATATATGGCAGCCGATGATGAGACAGCAAAAGAGCATTATCTCAAAGCACATATTGCATCCATCAAGACCCATATCAAAGGGCTTTCAGGTAAAAAATATGAAGATCTCAAGCAAGTCAATAGCCTCGATTTTATTTTCATGTTTGTCCCTATAGAGGGGGCACTCTTGAGTGCATTGGGGCATGATGTGAACCTTTATGATGAAGCATTTCGACAGAAGATTATTTTGGTGAGTCCCACCACATTACTTGTCGCACTTAGGGCAGTGGAAAATACATGGCGGTATGAGAGACAAGCACAGAGTATCGCAAAGGTGTATAAGCGTGCCGAAGAACTTTATACGAAGTTTTATGGATTT